>JAUYJM010000067.1 GCA_030689285.1 bacterium | reverse complement strand
CAAGACAGATTGGCAAAAAAAACTTATCACGCATTTCTTCACGGAGAAATGAAACAGGACGAAGGGGTAATAGACCGGCCGATCGGCAGAAGCTCATCCGATTTTCGCAAATGGTCGGCCACTCGTGGCGCGAAAGGGGAGATGCGCGAGGCGCTGACGGAATACAAGGTATTAAAGAGGGGGCACGGCTGTACCTTTGTGGAAGCCAAACCAAAAACCGGCCGCACCCATCAGATTCGCGTGCATTTCAAAGCAATAAATTATCCTGTGGTTTGCGATAAGCTGTATGCCTTCACCCGCCGTAGCATGGGCGAAGGTGGGGCCAAACAGGGCTGCGCTTTGGGCTTTGAACGCCTTGCCCTTCACTCTCTTAACTTGGGCGTTTTGCTTCCAAACGGCAAGGGTATTATTATAGAAGCCCCGTATCCGGAGGATTTCAAAAATGCAGTGTCGCTAATCAATCTCTAATTTAGAACCCGAATCGCTCCAAAAATAAAAAGGTTGCTATTTTACAAACACCCTGCTATTATTTAACAGTGACGAACTAAGAGCCTATTCACTATCTAACCGCGATTTTAATCTCTTAATCCTAAAATAATCTATGGCGATAACAAAATCAGCAAAAAAAGCATGGAGAACATCTCTTCGCAAGAAAGTTTTCAACGACAAAAGAAAGACGCAAGTAAAAAAGGCCATCAAGAAGGTGCAAAAGCTTTTAAATGAAAAGAATGTAGATGAAGCCAGAAAGTTTCTGTCCTCCGCTTACAAGGCGCTGGATAAGGCGGCGAAGGGCAATACTATAAAAAAGGGCAAGGCGGCGCGAAAAAAATCACGTCTCGCGAAAATGCTCAACAAAGCCGGTTAGTTTAAAACAAAACTCTCTTACGAGAGTTTTGTTTTACGCGCTAGGATTTTATCCTTTCCACAGCAGTTAACTTGCTTGGTTGTCCTAATACCATCCCCAATTAACCATTCCACATCTTACCCCAAATTTCGGCTACAAGACCTCGTCTCGCTCTCGCCCCGTTAGAGCGTACGCTCTAACGGGGCTCGCCTTATCTAAGATTATGCTCGCGCTTTGACTCGTCTTTCGCTCGAAATTTGGGGTAAGATTAGTGTGGAAGCATTAATTGGGGAGGGTATAAATCGGAATTTTGTCCGCCCACCAGGATTCGGACCTGGGACCTTCTCCTTAAAAGGGAGCCGCTCTACCAACTGAGCTATGGGCGGTATTCTACCCAACAACTAACAACCTACAACTTACAACAAAAACATGAAAATTAAAAGCTGTTGAAAATTTCTATTGACGGGTCTGCGGGTTGTAGGTAGCGGGTCGTCTATTTCTACAACGGCAAATCAATCGCAAAAGCGCCGGCGCCGGTTACAAGCAAAGTAAATGTGGAGAAAAACATTAAAACCCAGAGCTGTTTTTGCGATTCCGCCGCGTCTCTCCACTCTGAAGCCATTGTTATAAGAAGGGAAAGAAGTAAAATTACAACAGTCGCCTGCGTATATAATCCAATAAATAAAAAGATTCCACCAAGAAAGTTGACCAAAACTTCAGACGTGGCCGCAAACCCCTTTTTACCACGATTCTCTCCCCATTTTTTTGAGGCAATTTTGATAAATAGTATGCCCAAAACCAACCTGATTATCGTGGGCGCGAAAAATTTAAAGGCGAAAAGGGTTGGAAAAAGCGATAACATACGGGTATATTATTAGGACTTGCGCATTGCGTAAGTCCTAATTATATTATAAACCATTTTATGAGGGTTTCAAGGAGCGCAAAAAAAGATATAGTGTTGGTGCTTTCAAACATACGAAGCGCCTACAATGCGGGGGCGATTTTTCGGACGGCAGACGCGGTCGGCGTTTCTTTGATATACCTAACGGGGACAACGCCCGCTCCCGAAGACCGTTTTGGCAGAAAGCGAAAAGACATACAAAAAACGGCTCTTGGAGCGGAAAGTTCCGTTTCTTGGAAATACGAGAAAAGAGTGGGTCTTGTTCTTAAGAAACTTAAAAAGCAAGGTTTTATATGCGCGGCTTTAGAACAAGATGAAAAAGCGATTTCTTACAGGAAATTTTTTGCAAAAAACAAAAAGCCGATAGCTCTTTTTTTGGGGAATGAAGTTGAGGGATTGTCCGAGTCGGTCAAGAAAAAATGCGATGTTATTTTGGAGATACCGATGCGCGGAATTTTTTCACGTCAAAAAAACCATCCCAAACACACGAGGATAAGAAAAGAGTCTCTTAATGTGTCCGTAGCGGCGGGCATCGCGCTTTTTGAAATTGTCGGAAAGTCTTAATATGTGTCCACCGTCAGTATGAAATAGAATCAACTATTTTTCCGTTCCCATCATAAAGCTCTATGGTTTCTCTGCTGTTTTTCCAAAGACGGTCGCTTCTGCCTAGGTATATCCTCCATTCGTTTTTGAAAAAATCAGGTTCGTTTCGGTGTGACGCGACACAATTTGTGTAGTTCACCTTTTCAGATATGTATGCTTTGCAGTCCCCGGAAAGTCCCAGGGGGAGATTGCTTGGCACCGTACAGGAAGAGATGTTTTCCAAATAATTGAGACAAGCGTCGTTTAATGCGTTTGGATAGGAAGGAAGCTCTTCTTCTAAAAGGTCGGGACATTCTGTTTTTAGTCTTGGCGAAAAGTCATTGTTTTGCTCAAAGTATCCGGTGCAGGCGCTAATTTCAAAAGAAAGGCCGTTGGGAGATATGCCTGTATAGATATATGCCATGCCACCGGGCCTTAAAACTATGGGGTCCACAGCTTTGCCTTGCACGTAAAATGGCAATTTGTGAGCCAATCCTATCTTTACGCTTCTGCCGGTCGCCGGACTTTGCAATGAAAAGTCTGAAATAGAAACGTTTTTCGTATTATTTCTGTCGGCTCGAATTAAAACGTATTCAGATTCTGCGGTTTTTGCGTTTCTGTTTATCCTGTAAATATAGACTTTTCCGGCAATCGGAGACTTAGTTTGCATATCTTCCCAGTCTATGACCTGCTGCTCGCCTTCTTTTAAAGAATCGGGGCTTGAAATTCGCTCGTTTCCGGAATTGCTGAAAGTTTCAATGTTGTCTCCGATGTTTTGAGGAGGTTTCACAAAAGCGTCACGGGAAGAGGGGCTGTTTGGACCACTGCCCACAAACCATAGAAGGGCAAAGACAGCCAAAAGTCCAAAAAACCATTTTAGGTCGTCATTCATAAATCATTGAACATATAACACGAAACATTCTTTAGGATATAAAGTCTCTTGAATGCAATTCCGAAATGTTACATGTTACACGTTACAAGCTATATGCTACACGCGATATCTCAATATCGCAACTGATGTTTGTCGCAAAAATGCGCGCTTCTTCCGCCGATTTTCATCCTTTGGATTTTTCCGCCGCATCCTTTTTTAGGGCATTTCTCCCCAGTTCGCCTGTACGCGCGGTGTTCTGTTTGAAACCCCCCTTTTTCTCCGCTTGGCGTTCTGTAGTCGGACATTGAGTCGCCCGACAATTTTATTCCTTTTTTCAAAACCTGTCGCATACAGGAGAAAAGTTTTTTAAGCGCGTTTTCCGGTATTTTTGCCGATTGGCATAGGGGATGTATGCCGGATAGCCACAGCATCTCGTCGCTGTAAATGTTTCCAATTCCCGCTATAATTTCCGGCATCATCAAGACCTGTTTTACGGGCAAGTTCGGCTTTTTCCTGACTTGATGCTTGAAATTCGCGACTTTAAAACTTTTTTCCAGGGGTTCGGGCCCCAGGCCATCCAAGTCCGGAATTTTGTTTTCTTCGCTTGTTTTGTAGTAAACAACTTTGGCGAATTTTCTCATGTCGGAGAGTACAAGCGATTTGCCGTTTGAGAAATTTATAACCAGCCTTATAAACCTGTTAAATTTATCTAAAAGCGGACTTGTTTTTTTTTCGTCCGGCATCCATTCTTCTTTTTCCCATTCGTTTTGAATTTTACGCTTAGAATTTTGAGTTTGTTTAGGATTTAGAGTTTCGAATTTAGAATTTCTTCTGTACATCCCGTACAATAGATGTCCTGTCATTTTCATATGCACCAATATTGAAATGCCTCCCGACAAGTCAATCAAAACATTTTTGGCTCTCCTTCTGACCCGCAGTATCTTTTTGCCGATAATGGCTTTTTTAAATGTCTCAAAATACACTATGTTTTTTATATTGTTCTTTCCTTTATGAAAGACGGAATTGTAGCTTGACCATACGCCTCGGATTGTAAATCCTCTAATTCTTTCATGAAGCACTGTCGCGGTGGTTGTAACTTCAGGTAGTTCGGGCATACAAGGAAGTCTAAAGGGCGAAGACAAAAGTGTAAAGTAATCGCTTTAGTCGTGTTAATATTCTTCTTATGAATAAGTTTTTTTACTCAGGAGCGTTTGCGATATTTGTTCTTGTTCTTTTTTTGGCAAATGAAACGAAAGTGTTTTCAAACATGCGGACGTTTGTAGGGTCGGTGTTTTTTATGGATAGTAGCACGGAGAGAACACTGAAAGACGCTTACACAACATCTCTTTTGGACGACCAAAGACCTGTAAAAATCTTGATAGTTCCCGGTCATGACGACAAGTATTTCGGCGCGCAATTTAGGGGGTTGCGCGAGGCCAATATAAATCTTGAGCTGGCCGAAAAATTGGCGAAACTTTTTAGGGCGCAGGGTCGTTTTTCGGTGACGGTTACTAGAACGCAAGAAGGTTATAATCCGGTAATTTCGGATTTTTTGGAACGCGAAGAGAGCGCGATACTGGCGTTTGTTAAGCAAAAAAAGGAAACAATGGGGAGCTTGATTGACAGACGGATAGTAGGGACCGTGGATAGCATAGAACATGTCTTTGCTCCCGGAGACACCGCTTTTCATCTTTACGGCATAAACTATTTTGCCAACAAAAATTCGTTTGACATTGTACTGCATATTCATTTCAATGACTATCCTCGCGAGGATTTTAGAGTGGCTGGCAAGTATAAGGGTGTGGCAATTTATATTCCTGAAAGTCAGTATTCAAACTTTTATGGAAGCCGGGCGCTCGCGGAGAAGATTTTTGAAAGACTTTTAAAGTTTTATCCCCAAAGCTCGTTTCAAAGAGAAGCCGAAGGGATTATTCCAAGCCAAGACCTTATAGCAATCGGGGCTTACAACACTCTGGACAGCGCGGCGCTTCTTTTGGAGTACGGATACTTATACGAACCTCAATTTCAAAATGAAGAAATAAGAGACAAAACTTTGGATGAACTGGCGCTTCAGACTTACATAGGCACCATAAATCTTTTAGGAATTTCTTATAAAACCAAGTTTGGTTCCGCGAATTTAGGCAGGTTAGATTCCCCGAGTTTGGAATACAAAGAAGCGGGCGCCGATGTGTTGAAACTTCAGACGGCTCTTCTTAGTCTCAATATGTATCCGCCGAAGGGAAAAACTTTTTTGGAATGCCCTCTTTCCGGAATATTTTTCAGATGTACCAAACAGTCCGTTTTGGAATTTCAGGTAAAATACGGAATAAGTCCCGCGTTGGGTTACGCAGGCCCTATCACGATAAAAAAACTCAACGCTGTCTTGGCGGAATAATAGAAGCGGTATGCAACAACCTGTCAACTAACGACTTCAAAAAGTTTTTCCAGCTCTTCTCTGACTACTGTCGCGTCATCCCAGACTATTTTTGAGCCATTTTTTCCCATAATGTAAGGGTCGGTGCCCTTGCCCGTTATAAGTACCACGGGTTTTTTTGTATTTACGTTATCCGCTGGGGACTCCTTTCTGGCGGCGGTCAGGGCTGTGCGTATGGCTTCTCTTCTGTCCAGAACCATTTTAGGAGTCTTAATATTCATCCCATCGGCCATCTCCTTTATTATTTGCAAAGGTTTCTCGTTGTAAGGGTCTTCGTTGGTAAGGATTATCTCGTCGCAGTATTTTTCCGCGATGCCACCCATCACCGGTCTTTTCCATTTGTCCCTGCCTCCGCCGGTGTTTCCGAGAACGCATATTTTTCGTCTGTTTTCGTAAGTTTTGTAGAGTTTTTCAAGAGAATCAGGCGTGTGGGCGTAGTCAACTAAAATCTTTATCCCCAGACTATTTTCAATTTCTTCCGCTCTTCCCCTTACCGACTCCAACTTTTCAATTCCAGCTTTAATTTTTTCAGAGGAAATCCCCATTGCTTCGGCCAAGCTTACTGCGGCGAGAATGTTGTAGAAATTAAATTCGCCTGGAAGTTTTGAAGTAATTTTGCAACCTCTCATCTCAAAAGAAATTCCATTTTCCGAAATCTTGGCGTTTTCCGTTTCCCGCTTTGAGTAAACCACTTTCTTACCGCTGAAAACGCCCAAAAACTTTTCGGCCTCTTTGTCGTCTCCGTTCACCGCTAAAATCTTGTTTGTTTTCGGGGATTTTTCCAAAGCTTTTGCTATTTCCACTTTCGCCGCCACATAATTTTCGTAAGAACCGTGAGACTCAATATGCTCCGGGGCCAAGTTTGTCACGACAAGCGCGTCTAATGCTATAAACTTGTGCCTGTACTGCTTCACACCTTCCGAAGTCATCTCTAAAATGACGATATCGCAACCGGCATCCACGACTTCACGCAAAAATTTCTGGACGAAAAAACGTCCCGGCACGGTCATTTTGTGTTTATTTGGTTGAGAGTTTTCCGCAATTTTGAATCTAATCGTACTCAAGAGCGCGGTCTTCTCGCCACTTTCTTCAAAAACGGAATTCAAAAGCTCTACCACTGTGCTTTTTCCTTTGGTGCCGGTTACGGCTACCACCCTAATTTTCTTAGAAGGGAAGCGGAAAAAGCAGGCCGCAAGGAAAGCCAAAGTCTGATGATAAAACGGTTGGAAAAACCGAAATATTTTTCTTGGTATAAATTTTTCCATTGTTCGTAAAATTTTTTCCATTTTAGATTTTATCTCGCGGTTTACAATTTTACTCATTTTCCTAAAATTTTAAGCGCTTGCTTTATTTTTTCGTTGATTGTGGTGACACCCTCGGTTTCTCTTAACGCCTCCCTAGATTCTTTTTGCGAATATCCCAAAGACTTCAGTGCTTCCATGGCTTCTATTTCCTCTTTCAGAGTCGGCTCTGCCTCTCCTTTTATTTTGTTTTTTAACTCAAGGACGATTTTTTCCGCCACTCTTTTTCCAATCCCGCTCACTTTTATAAGGTGGGCAGGGTTATTCGCGGAGACAGCTTTTTTGATGGAGGAGACATCGGCAAGATTTAAAATACCCAGTGCCGTTTTCGGGCCTATGCCCGATACGGTCAAAAGCAGTTCAAAAAAATCCAACTCGTCTTTTTGAAGAAAACCGTACAATGTATTGGAATCCTCTCTGACCGCCAAATATGTCCAAAGACTCGCGGACTTATTTTCAGAAAGGCAGTCTAAGGTTTCTTTCGTGGCGTATACTTTGTATCCCAATCCTCCGGTTTCAAGCACCGCGAATTTTTCGGTTTTTAACAGAACATCTCCTCTTATATGCGAAATCATAAGCAAAGTGTAGAGTGTAATGGGTGAAGTGTAAAGGTTTGCAAAGGTTGGAGAGCCGTGTTAAAGTATCTTTTATGTCGGAAGCCAAAATAACAATAAAGATTTCTCCTGTTGATATGGAAACAAGGGCGAAGCTGAATTTGCGCGCCGGAGATACCGTAAAAGTTTTTCAGAAAATAAAAGAAGGAGACAAGAGCCGCATTCAGGCGTTTGAAGGGCTGGTTTTGGGAAGAAAGCACGGCAAAGAGCCGGGCGCCACTTTTACCGTAAGACGTGTGTTTGACGGTGTGGGAGTGGAGCGTATTTTTCCTCTCTATTCTCCTAATATTGAAAAAGTTGAGATTTTAAAGCGGGCAAAAGTCAGACAGTCCAAGCTCTATCATATCCGAGAAAAAGCTGCCAAAGAAATCCGCAGAGAAATGAGAAATGTCAGAGCGGTAAAAGACGAGAAGGTAACGGTAACAAGCGAGGATATAAAGGAAGCACCGACTCCGCAGATAGCGGAACAATAAAACAGAAAAACAGATTCAAGATTTACGATTTACGATTCAAGAGTTGAGACAAAACCGCCGATGGCGGTTTTGTTGTTACCCACAATTGGTAGACGCTACTACCTTGAGGTTATATAATATAAAGATGGGAAAGAGGGGACCAAAACCGAAGGGAAAAGTGAAAATAAAATGGTCATCTAATTTTGCTTATGCGATAGGACTTTTGGCAACCGACGGATGTCTCTATAATGATGGACGGCATATGAGTTTGACTACAAAAGATATAGATCAGG
This sequence comes from bacterium, assembly GCA_030689285.1. Classification (GTDB taxonomy): domain Bacteria; phylum Patescibacteriota; class Minisyncoccia; order Phycocordibacterales. The sequence goes on along the minus strand of JAUYJM010000067.1, from coordinate 1,720 downwards.
CTATAAATTTCAAAAATTGCCTTGGCATTAACGTGAAAATTGGGCTAAAAACGAGGAGCTCTTTAAAGGAGAAAAAATACCACAATGTTCAATTTGGCGATGTTCTTTTTTATCAATTTTTACAATCAATCGGTTTAACACCTGCGAAATCAAAAACAATGGGAGAATTAAAAATTCCATCAGAATACTTTTTTGATTTTCTCCGTGGATGTTTAGACGGCGACGGCTGTTTTCATTCTTACTGGGATCCTCGTTGGCGCTCCAGTTATATGTTTTATTTGACTTTTGCATCAGCAAGCTTTAAGCATCTTCTTTGGCTTCAAGAAGAAATACAAAAGATAACTGGTGCCAAGGGACGTATCTCAGGAAGACAAAAAAATGTTTTTTTTCAGTTGAGATACGCAAAGAAAGGAGCAGTAGAAATTATTAAACAGATGTACTATACTCAGAAAGTTGTTTGTTTATCCAGAAAGAGAATTAAAATAGAAAAAGCGTTACTTATAGAGAAAAAGCAACAAAAGGAGTACAAAAAGCCTGGGTGGAGAAATTGGTAGACTCGCCATCTTGAGGTGATGGTGCCGAAAGGCATGCAGGTTCAAATCCTGTCCCAGGCACCAGAATAGAACTTAACGGTTTTTCAGAGACCGAATTGTGGGCGGCGCAAAGCGCCGCCCACTCCGCCGCAGGTTCTAAACCTTCAAGTTCCATTTTGGTGTCTTTATTGTACCAAGCGCGCTACATCATTTGTTTTGGAAATAGGTGCGAGCTTGGTATAATAAACACACCAGTATGTTGGACTTATCCATATTCCTACTAGTTCCCTCTATAATGGAGTCTTCCAAAATTGGATTTTGGAAATAGATATGAATACGAACGACCTTAAAAATTTAAAATGGAAACAGGAGAATTCTGAAAAAAGGCTCGGATATTATATATTCTCCAGTATAGTCTTGGGCTTATTTTTGTTCCTAATTCAATCTGACATTTCCGTAACTACTTCTGCGATTTCTGCCATAATTTTATGGCTTCTGATTCTTACACGAATTTCGTACCTTCATACAATACACAAAAGTGATAACGAACAAGGTATGTATAAAAGAAGAGAAAATGAGTACAACGAACGCCATCAAGCTACCGAACACCTTAACAGCATAGATCGTCTACCTGGAGCTTGATCACTTTTCCTGCGCCAATACTTAAAAAACATGAAAAACGTGGCCAAAAACGTGGCCACCATTTTTTCCTCTCCCACGCGCCAGATAAAACGCCTAATACTAGCCAGTATTAGGCGTTTTTTGGATGCTGTATCTTGAGAAAACGTGAGAAAACGTGGCCACCACCTTTTTCGGACGATTTTTGTGGTGTAATTTCGGGGGTTTGCGATACCTCTCCCCACCTCCAGAAACGCCTATTTGTTGCGGCGGTTTTTCGGAATACACCGCCCGTATCTACCGTATTCACAACACCCTTACAAACTGGAGTTTGTAAGGGACTGTTGCCAAATAGGCTTTTGAGGCGGTTTTTCCAAAATTCGAGCGAGCCCCGTTAGAAGCCCCGCTTCTAACGGGGCGAGGCGAAGTTTCAAATTTATGGCTTAATGTCGTAGATACGCTTAACGAATAGCGCATGCGAATAAGTATTGGCCATAAATTTGAAACAAGCCGCAGCCGAATTTTCCCGGAAATCGGCCAAATGGATATTCGGCGACAGTCCCGTAAGG
>JAUYJM010000062.1 GCA_030689285.1 bacterium | reverse complement strand
GCCTCTGCACCACCATTTTGAGCTTATTGGCTGGAGCGAGGAGAAAGTTATAATGCGTTTTTGGATAATACATTTGGCATTTGTAATGACAGGAATATGGATAGCGTTGCATTGATAAGTCACCAATCAATCCCAAATCTTAAACACTAATAATCCCGAATAGGGATTCGGGAAATTTGAGATGAAAATTAGAGATTGATTAGAGAACATGTATTTACACTGGGACCAAAAAACCATTACCGACTTTTCTCCCGAAAGCGTTGAGGCCTTGTACAACAATGGTTATGTTTTCACCCGTCTTGGCAAAGGAGTAATGCACCAAACCAGAAGCGCAAGAATTGACCTTTCAAAATTTGAGCTCTCAAGCGAAAACCGCCGAATTTTGAAAAAATGCGAGGGATTGGAGATGGAGAAACTCCCTCTCCCCTTGTCTTTGTCTTCAGACGATACACGCTACGCGATACACGATACGCGCTATTCCTGGCCCATCGGCAAAATGGCAAAAGATTTTTACCAGTCACGAGGCGCGGAATTTTCCGCGAACAAAGTGAAGGAACTTTTAACCGACAATTCAAAATCTAATTTCAATTGTCTTCTCCGCTACACGCTACATGCTACACGCCACACGTCTTCTTACGCAATCTGTTACGACTCGCCAAATATTTTCCACTACTCCTATCCTTTTTACGATATAAACGCGCCGAAAGACACCGGTCTCGGCATGATGCTCCTTGCAATTCAAAAAGCAAAAGAGGACGGCAGAAAATATTTTTACATAGGTTCACTCCAGAGACATTCTGACACGTACAAACTCCAATTTGAAGGCATGGAATGGTTTGACGGGAACGAGTGGAACACGGACATGGAAGCAATAAAAAAGCTATTAGATGAATTGTCCCTCAACAAATCTTAAATTGCCATACCCCCATATTCGGCCAAAAAATGGTTCAACACCTGTATTTTCCGCCCATTTTCAGCTATTATAAAATCTCTAATCTAACTCGAATTCAAGTCACGAATACTCCCGAACAAATTCGAGTCATTAGGGTTTTAATTCGGGCTTTGATTAGAGATTATGACTTCACACATACACATTATCGGCATTTGCGGAGTAGCCACAGGCGCTATGGCAATAGCGTTTAAAAAAGCCGGTTGGAAAGTCACGGGCAGTGATAAGGGGTTTTTCCCACCGGTATCCACGGAGCTTGAAAAAGCAGGTGTGGAATTTTGGGCGGGCTGGCATCCGGAGTATATGCGCGGATTTACGCGGATAGAAACGCAGATAGTCGCGGATAAAGAAGGTAGTCTGCCGGATTTAGTATTAGTAGGCAACGCTTCGGGGTCGCAAAACCCGGAAACGGCTTATGCAAAAGAACACGATATAGATATACTTTCTGACGCGGAAGTTAGAGGCAAATTCTTCGCCAAAGAAAACAACATTGTCTGCGCTGGAACTTGGGGCAAGACCACGACGACAGCTCTTCTTTCTCACATTTTTGAATATGCAAAGCGCGATCCGAGTTTCGTAATCGGAGGTATTCCTCTGGGCTTTAACGGCGCAAAGATCGGGAACGGCAGTTGGAGCATTATAGAAGGCGACGAATACAAAACCTCACCGTGGGATGACAGACCTAAATTCGCTCACTTCCCCCCCACACATCTTCTTTTAACGGCGGTCTCTTGGGACCACGCCGATATGTATGAGACAGAGAGCTCGTATTTTAAAACTTTTCAAAATCTGGTGAACTCTATTCCTGACAAAAAAAATATCATGGCAAATATAGACGACCCAGGCGTGAAAAAAGTTATTGAAGGCAGTCAAGTCACTTCATACGGAAAAAGTTCCGACTCTACATACCGATACGAAAATGTCCGGCAAGATAAAAATGGGCTGACTTTTGAGATTGTCCACAATAATACGGCGCATCGTGTCATCTCGCCGATGCTCGGACTTTACAATGCCGAAAATATTACAGGAGCTTTTGCCATGGCCAGAGAATTCGGGATATCTCCCGACATAATTATCGCCGCCATTGCCAATTTCAAAGGTCTAAAGCGCCGACTTGAAAAGCGACTTGAAGGAAACCTTACAGTTATAGACGATATCGCTCATTCACCACAAAAAGCGCGCTTTGCGCTTCTGGAAATTCGTAAAATTTATCCGGAGGCAAAAATTTTTGCCGTTTTTGAACCTAACATCGGAGGGAGACGGAGAGAAGCGGCCGGAAGTTATGATAATGCGTTTAAAGATGCGGATGTGGTGATGATACCGAGATTAACGAAACTGAAAATAACCAATAACCAAGATACAAGAAACAAACAAAGCTCAAATTACAAAACACAAATTCAAAATACGAAAGAACCGATGGAAGGAAAAGAGCTGGCGAAAGTGATTAACAAAACGCACAGGGACGTAAGATTTATTGAAAACGACGGGAAACTCGTGGAGCTCATACAAAATGAAACTAGAAGCGGAGACGTGGTGGTGTTTTTGGGCTCGCACGGATTTAGAGGGATGATTGAGGAGACGATAAGCAAGATTGGAGGTTTAAAGAATACCCATAAATGATCGGGATTGTCTTAACCGCGATAGGAGCATTTTTTCAGGAAGCCGGAAGCTCCATAGGAAAATGGGAAGCTTTGCATAAAAAGGAAGGGCTGTTTGTGATGGGTTTCTTAAACCTGTTCTGGGGTCTTGTATTTTTCTGGTTTATAAATATATTTGCAGGCGGTTTTATCTTTAGCGCGGCTTCCCTGCCGACTCTAATACCCAGGATTTTTCTGGAAATTGTCCAGGTTCATATAGGACTCTTGGCTATGATAAAGGCCGATAGAAGCGCCATTGGTTTTATAACGGTGGGAACTATTCCTTTGCTTCTTTTGGCAGACTTGTCTCTTGGATACAGAATTTTGCCTCAAGGACTGGTTGGAATTTCGGTTGTGGTGCTAGTCCTTCTTTTTCTTTTCATAAACCGTGGCATAAAAGGGAAGGGTATCGGCTATGTGATTTTCGTTACCCTAAACGCAGTCGTAACCATATCGCTTTTCAAATACAACATCACACACTTTAATTCTGTCTCGGCGGAACAAGGTATAATCTACCTTTTTCTGGTAGCATATTTTGCCATAGGAGCTTTTATTTTAAGCCGAGTGAATCCGTTTAAATACCTGGCAAAATACCCTTTTTCTATTCAAGGACTGACGTCTGGGTTGGCCGGGGTTTTTATAAGTTTTGCCTTTCTTTTTGCTCCAGCATCGGTTATCACCACCGCCAAAAGAGCTTTCACTGTGCTTGGCACAGTTATCTCTGGAAAAATTTATTTCAAAGAAAAGAATTTTGCCATAAAACTGGCGGCATTTTTAGCGACAGCCGTGGGAATTGCTCTTATGTCGTAAGCGTCAAACAAAAAATCACGACTCGGCAGAGAGCCTTGAATTACGAGGGTGTACGAAAGAAATATTGTGAGACGCAATAAGAACCGCGTTTTCAGTATTGAGTTATTTTCCGCCTATTACGCACACTGCCGCTCCCGTTGGCTTAAACCCATATTTGAGAGCTTTCAGAAGGCCTGCAAAAGAGAGCGAGCCGTTTGCGGTAATGTCTTTAATGTCAGTATTTTCCTTGATAATTTTTACGGCTTCTTCAATTTCTTGGTTTGAAACTACCCAGCCAAAACCGCCGCTTGTTTTCACCGCTTCGGCCACCTTTTCTTTTCTGTGTCCGACAATATCAACAATGGCATCCGCCAATGACTCTTTTTCCTCAATAAAGTTTTTGTCAAAAATTTTCGCCATAGTGTGAATTTTCGCGGTTTGAACTAAAAAGATTTGCACGGGTCCGATTCCTCGTTTTTCAAAATACTCCGCGAGAGCTTGCGTTGAAGTGCCTGAAGAAGCGGCTAGAAAGATGGCTGAAAGATTCGGGACAGTTGAAAGTTCTTCCGCAAGCTCCGCGTAACCTAAAAGAGCCGTGTCATCCGTAGATTGCCTAAGCGAAGTCTTCCCTTCTTTTTCGGCTCTGAAAAGCTCCTGCAAGGGCCTAGCCGTTTTTACAAGCTTGATTTCTTCATCTGCGAGTTTCTCTTTTAAATTTTCATTTTTTTCCTTATTTACGTGTTCGCCTACGAAAATAGTAAGAGAAAGTTTCTTTTCCATATCTAATATCTTTTTGTTAAGACTCTGAATGTAAATGCCAGCGGCAAGAGCGGCGTTGCCGGAAGAAGAAATGGCAAATTTTCTTGCGCCTTTTTTCGCGTAATAGTCAATCATTACGGGGATTGAACGACCTTTATGTGAACCTAGAGGATGCAGGTCTTCGCGTTTAAAGAAAAGTTTTAAACCGAGTATCTTTCCAAGTTCCGGCAGAATATCAGTGGGAGTTTTTTGGTCTGTTTTCACAGCTTGAATAGTAACCTATTTCAGGTAAAATATGAAGGCAGACGATAAGTAGCTTAAAATCAGACGAAATAATATGAAATTAACTTGCGTGGAATGTAAAAATGAAGTGAATTTGGCCAGCTATCCTAATTTGGCAGTCGGGCATATATTGGAGTGCAACCACTGCGGCATTATCCTTTTGGTAAAAAAAATAGACGGCGAAGGTGAAGTTGAAACGGAGATTGTGGATGAGGGAAAGTAAGGATAGATTCAAGAATTATGAATAAAGCCCCGTTTTGCGCTTCGCGCAAAACGGGGCATTGGAAAAACATGATTTAGAATACTGAAGAAGAACACCCCGACTCGCTTTGCGAATCGGGGTGCTTGAATTTACCTGCCCTTTAGACCATGGCATTGGTGCGGGCGTAGCGCTTTCTGAACTTGTCAACTTGGCTTTTGCCAAGTCCGGCCAGTTCTTCAGCGCTTACTTGACCGTTCGTGGCTGTAGTAACGGTCTTGATTTCCACCGGCTCGGGGGCCAGAGACTCCCCTACAGCAACAATCTCCATCTTTTGCGGGCGCAGAAGACGTCGGGGGTCCGGAACTTCCACGTAATGGTCTCCGCAGTGCTCCACAAAGACCCGCCCAAAGCACATTCCCTGCCTGTTGGATTTTACCAGTGGCTCGGTATCATCGGGATACCAGTGACAAAACTGCTCCGCCGTGCCGGTCTGGACAATGTCCTGACCGAGAAATTCTCCACCTTGAGAGTTGTACCGGGTTTCCAGAATGGAGAAACTCCTTCGGAGAAGTTCTCGACGGGCGGTTTCCCGTCTTCGGAATTCATTTTCTTTTCGCTCCATCTCTTGCTCGGCCTTCTCGTAAAAGTAGGCCAGCCCCCAAACGAAGGCCTGGGGCCTGTCGGGGGACTTGAGGTTTCGAACGAGGACGACTTTTGTGCCGACCTTCGGCCAAGACATGAGTGGGAATTCAAAGTCAAATTCCGGACCGTTTTCCCCGGGGTGTATTTCAACCCCTCGGCTCATTGCGAACCAGAAATCCTTGTCACATCCGTCGACGGAGATAAAGCCGAATTTTCCGCCGGGAAAAAACTTCGTCACTCTCCCGAACAGAACATTCCTGCGATCATATACGAATCTCTTCATTTTTTTGCCTTTCAACGAATTTTTTACGAGAAAATGGGCAATTTTCAATACCGAAACCGCCATTGCGGCACAGCACCCCAAATTCCCTATCTCTTTTAATTATAGCAAACTATATTGAGTTTGTCAATATAAAGTGGAGTAAGTATCCACACCTCACGAAGAATTGCTCACTTCATCCTATTCCCATAGCGCCAAGCTTGTTTTGGTGCGGGTGGCTACCTTGGGAGATTCTAAAAGACTTTGAGTGCTAGCTCCGTTAGAAGCATGGCTTCTATAACGGAGCTAGCCGAGGTTTCGTAGCAATGAATTCAAAGCATACGGCATACGAAAAAATTTTGGTGCGCGTGCCAAGACTCGAACTTGGGACCTCTCCATTATCAGTGGAGTGCTCTAACCACCTGAGCTACACGCGCTAAAATACTCTGAAAATATAACAAAAATAATAGGTTGTAGCAACAAAAAACGGCTAAATATATTTAGCCGTTTTTTTTGACCCTTCTTTGTCTTCTTCATCTAGGTGAATTAGACAATTAGAAATTTGAAATTTCTTTTACCTTCTGTCCTTTATTTTGTTCCGTTCCTTACCGCCGCATCACATGAGACGCGAAATCAGTTTATAAAGTAAAAAGTTAAAAAGTTCATCAAGTAAGAAAAGCGAGCCTCTAAAATCCGGCATCGGTCTTACTTTATAAACTTGCAACTTTATGAACTTGATAAACTTAAATCACATTCCCTGTGATACGGCGGGTGCCGTCTTTCCGGTCTGTCAGTTCCATTTTAGGTTTGGATCGCAACCATTGCACACTCGATCGAGATGCACAATATCGACTCGTTCAGTCGTGCTCCGCGCGAAACACGACACCAATCCACGAATTGACGCGAATGACACGAATAAAAGATTTCCTTTTATCTTTTTATTAGCGTAATTTGAACGTATTCGTTATTGGTGTCGCACTTTGTGCGAAGCACAACATTGTTCACTTGAAATATTCCACGAGCAGCTTCCGCTACCCGTGCCTTGTTACGACTTCGCCCCTGTCATTGAGCTTACCGTCGGCCCTCCACTTTGTTCGCAAGCGAACAAAGTGAGTTTAAAGTTTGTCAAGTTATCAAGTTCATAAAGTCGGATTCCGACTTGATGAACTTTATGAACTTTTTACTTTATAAACTTACTTTGCGACTTTCGCGCAAAGTGGAGGGACTTCGGGTATTCCCAACTTCCTTGGCGTGACGGGCGGTATTTGATGTTTTATAATGTTACCATTATAATTCTCTTCAACACGGGGCAAGCGGTTTTCCCGCACCCTCGCGTTTTCCAAAGGTTGCTTATTCGATTTTTTTATCGAATTCACTTACCTTGCCATGATAAGTTTTAGCTTTCTTCCCTAGAGCACGGAGCTCGTCGCGAAGTTTTACAATTTTATTAAATCCCTCGTCAGACAAATGTTTTTTGACACAAACCATCAGAACTATTTGTCTAAAAAGCAGATAGGATTTTTTCTTTTTCGCTTGTAATGGATTTTTATCTAGAAAAGGAAATAAATACTCTTTCAAGTCCCAAATGCTCGTAATTTTATACTTAGCATGTGGGTACCATCCATATCGCTCATACGAGCAATCATAAATTTTTCCGATTCCAATAGTAACAAGTAGACGCTCCAAAATTTCTTGATCATCCTTTCGTAATTCTATTTCAAATTCCGGACGGATTTCAAAACCTCGGCGCAATGTCTTGTGACGCCCAATACTGATCGAAAAAGATCCTTCTCCATCAATAAATCCCGCGACATATTGAGGATCTAACTTTTTCCTTTGAATTTGTCCCTTCCCAATAGGAAGTTCTAGCTTGGAGTTAAACCGAGCATCTTTCCTTTTGGTACTATGAACTCTGCTGACTTCTTGCATATCATAATTATATCATTACTGACACAACTTCTCGGTGTGTACAACACAACGAGGAAAATGCAAGATCTCCCACGGTAACCGAATACACTGTTTTTTCTCATCTCGATGCCACGATACGCATAACAGTTTTTGTAACACAGTAGGTTTCTCCATGTACTCGCAGGATGACCTCTGGTATGCGCCATGACTGGCATTCAAGCTAAGAAATGCTACTTTACCCCTTCATCGCGCTTCCTCGCGGAAACGGACTAGTATTTCGCTTCAAGACACTGTGAATTGTCTTGGTTGGATTTTCCAATCGTAATTTTTGGGGTCAATGCTAAATGATTGACATCAACCTACCCGAGAAGTATAATCTGGTCTAGAAAGATATCTGCTATGAACCAAATCAATCTGACAATTCACTACGGCGAGCAACAAATAACAACGCAGGATAATCTCATTGAACAAAATGGCCAGATCTCGGTAGGAAATCTGCTCAAAACAATAAGAGATCATTTTCCAGAAACCGACCCCGAAGAATGTTCCATTAGCCTATGGAGGCGAACTGACAACCTCCTACAGCTTAACTAACACTTCAAAGTGTTAGTATCTAAGGCCGAGATAAACGGCCTTTTTTCTTACCCAAAAATTACGATTGGAGCACCAACTAGCGTACTCGATCGCATGGCGACCCGAGGACAAGACTTGAGAACGTATTCACCGCGGCAAGCTGTTCCGCGATTACTAGCGATTCCAACTTCATGAGGTCGAGTTGCAGACCTCAATCCGAACTGGGCCGACTTTTATTACGATTAGCTCAGGGTTGCCCCGTCGCGAAAACGCGTTGTAGTCGGCATTGTATCACGTGTGTAGCCCATGGTATCAGAGGGCCATGCTGATCTGGCGTCATCCTCGCCTTCCTCCCCGCACCAAACCAACAGGGTTGGTTTGGGAAATTCGAAATCCGAATATCAAAACTCGAAACAAATCCAAAACTACAAATTATAAACCCAAAACGGAACTCCGTTTGAGATTTTCTTAATTTAAATTTAGATATTGTTTAGAATTTCGGATTTCGTGCTTCGTATTTCCGCCACCAAACTCTCCGAGTTTGGTGCGGGGCGGTCTCGCCTGACACTTGTAACAGGCAACGAGGGTTGCGTTCGTTTCCCCACTTAAGGGAACAATTCCATAAACTTTCTAAATTTCTTTAGAAACCAGACTATACCTTCACCCTTTCCGCCAATAGGCAGAGGAGGGGATCAGCGTGTTAGCTAAGAAATTTATTCTTAACTCCGATCCATTTAGGATCGAGTCGTTACGGGGTTATACCAAATCAAAATTGAAAAATCAAAGTGTAAAATGATAATGTAAAGTTTTAAAATTCCAGAGACTTTTCTTTTCTCTTTCATTTTGCATTTTTAACTGTCATTTTGATTTTTGATATTTACATTTTGCATTAGTAAACTTCCCACGGGATTACCCATACCTATAATTATACCATTATCTGTCTTGGGTTCCCCCGTTATGAGCTGATTTTTTCATCTCGATCTCTCGAGAAGGGTCCGAATTATGTTCAAACCACGAACTGACGACGACCATGCAGCACCTGTCCAACTGCCCTTGTGAGGCCCCTGGCGTTTCTGCCAGAGTTCAGTTGAATGTCTAACCATGGTAAGGTTGTTCGTTTAGCATCGAATTAAACCACATGATCCACCGCTTGTGCAAGTCCCCGTCTATTCCTTTGAGTTTTAGCCTTGCGGCCGTACTACCCAGGCGGTTCATTTAACGCGTTAGCTACGCCACTCAGAGGGTCGATACTCCGAATAGCTAATGAACATCGTTTAGGGCCAGGACTACGCGGGTATCTAATCCGCTTCGATACCCTGGCTTTCGTGCCTCAGCGTCAGGATTGCGCCAGTGTACTGCCTTCGCATTTGGTGTTCCCCTAGATATCAACGGATTTCACCCCTACACCTAGAGTTCCGTACACCTCTCGCACCCTCTAGCTTTGCCGTTTCCCCTGCCGTACTCCGGTTAAGCCGAAGAATTTAACAGAAGACTAACAAAGCCGCCTACACACCCTTTACGCCCAATAATTCCGGATAACGCTCGGGGCACTCGTATTACCGCTACTGCTGGCACGAGTTTAGTAACCCCTTATTCTTCAAGTAACATCAACCGCCGCATCACGCGAAACGCGAAATCAGTTTATAAAGTAAAAAGTTATAAAGTTCATCAAGTAAGAAAAGCGAGCCTCTAAAATCCGGCATCGGTCTTACTTTATAAACTTGCAACTTTATGAACTTGATAAACT
>JAUYJM010000061.1 GCA_030689285.1 bacterium | reverse complement strand
CGTGCCTCTTCTGCCGCGTATGAATTGGTAAGCAGAGTCGCATGGCGCTTGGCGAGGCGCACTAAACCCCCGATGCGACTTTTTGGCATCGCGGCGGAAAATAGGATATTCGCGTCCAAAAACACTCTCATCGCTTCTTGAACGAGAACTTTTTTAGCGCTTCCTCGTTATTCTTATGAAATTCCGCGATACGCTCGTCCGTATAGATTTCAATAGGGAAAGCCGCTCCCGCTTTAAGCACGACACCATCGCTCGTTTCCTCGGCGATGACCTGCCCTTCGCCGCTTATGCCGAGCTTTTTTCGCAGAGCTTTAGGGAGTGTAAGCGTCCCGCGCTCGTTGATGTTTATTATATTTCTCATACTTTCAGTATTTCATACTTTCAGCATTTTGCAAGATTGACGAATTGGCAGTAGGTGTGGTAAGATATTTTCGGACAGAAAACGACGCAAATACGCACCGTTTGGACTGTTCTTAATAGAAAAATCAATAAAGAAAGGAAATGCCCTATGAAAACAGGGAATGTCCGATTGGCAAGCGAAGACCAGATGGATGAACTAAGGATTTCTGTCATTCGCGCATATGACAAATTGCGCGGACGGTTGGACTCCACGACTGCGCAGGGGTGGATTGGAAACAGCTCGGCGGTGGACAAAGTCCTTGAAGGACTTTTACCGACACAAGATGAAGATATCACGCCTGACGATCCCAGACCTCACATTGAGATCCTTCGCGAGAGGCCAAAACCGTGCATCAGACGCACAGCCGATGAGCAGATCGCGGGCATGGAGGCCATGTACAAAATGCTCGGCTGGTCGTTCACAACTTCAGGACTTGTAATTCCCGAGCGCCGCAAAGGATTTGACCGGCTGATCGTGGTTGGCAACTTATCCCTCACCAACAATTGCGTTTACGATGCGTGCAAGGCGTCGTTTCCGAGCTGGCGGTACACGAATGAACTGGATGCGGCAGTCCCGTCCGACAAGGAAGAGCGCCATCCGAACAAAAACGGCATTTACGCGGTGTGGTTTCGCGACCGCATTGAAGCCGATGAGGAGCTCAAGAACCTTTGGGCCGACACGATCACGGAGAGAGATCTGAAAACCATCACGCTCCTTGAGCGCGAGCTAATGGAATGCAGCTACTTCATGGAGACGGAGGAACATCTGGATGTCAATAACGTGACGCTTTGTGCAGGTTCTCTCGACTCGGGCGGCAACGTTCCGGGCGTGCGCTGGGACGGCGGCCGGTTCTACGTGGACTACTACTATCCGGATGCTCGGAATCCGTGCTTGCATTCCCGTGAGGCAATAGTTCTTGAAGAAAAGAGGGGATAGTTGCTCCGTCTGTATAGTTAGTTTTCACCCCGCCTTTCGCGCTTGCGCGAAAGGCGGGTTTTCTTTGCTTCTGTTCCGTTTTTTGTTAAGGATTCCTCATTTTCTCTGTCAGTTTCCATTAATTTCTACCAATTTCCATAAGTTTCTTCTATCTTTTTTAGTTGTTAAGGATTTCCGCCATGGAATAGGCGAATCCGCCTATTCCATGGCGGAAAGGAAATTGAGTTTACCAAACAACCTCCGGATAGAACTTTTTTATCATCTTATCTTTTGAAATTAAAGCCGCTCCGAATGTTTGTGCCGTGGCGACGATAATACGGTCATGCAAATCTTTGAAACCTTTAATTTTGTTTACTTCCCAAATCAAAGCGGTATTTAACTCGGAAATTGCAAAATTTCCGGCTTGAGTTATGCGGAAAAGAATTTTTTCAAAATCCAAATCTATTTTCTTCTTATCAATAATATCTATACTTTCGAGCAGGACTATGGCAGGAATAATTATTACAGCATGTCCTTGTTCTGACAGCTCAAAAACAGCTCCAGCTTTTTTTGACAGTCTGGAATCATCGGCGAGGTACCACAAGAAAGCATGAGTATCAGCTACAAAATACCGGTGCATGGAGATTAATTTTTAAACAAAGACTTTTTCGCCTTTTTTATATCTTGTTCGGAGATCTTCGTTTTTTTAATAATGCCTCTTAAAGAGATGGGAGTTTTCATTGAACCGTACGCGCTTTTTTTAAGCTTTATCATCTCTTTTTCCATTTCTCCTATTTTTTTGGCAATCATTTGATTCGTCATAAGCCAATATTACCACGATAGAATGAAAGAAAGAAGAATTTGACACCCGCCCGATTTAATGATTAAATATCACCAGAATAGAGGATAAAGCAAAAGGGCTTTATTCGGACTGTTCTTCACGGGAAAATCAATAAAGAAAGGACTGACCATGCAAACCGGCATGCTCGGCAATAGTGAGGAGCTCCGTCAAATCTGGGACGGACCGCTCAAAGACCTCGTTCTTAAATTGAACGGGGGAGATGGTCCAGAAGTTCTGACAGAACTCAAAAAATTCAATCGGCGAGAGCCGTGTTGGGTTCCTAAGCAGGAAGATGTACGGGCGGACATCCTGAAACCCCAAATCATCATCCCCAATCTCCGCCAAACCGGCCCGACTTTGGCCGAATGGCTTAAGGCGAGGGAAGAGATGCACAGGTTTTTAATCGGCGAAACGCTTGTCCTTACGGATATTTTCGCTCTTACGGACGATGAACTCGCAAGCACCACCCTCATGCCCGCATTTCGCCCAGCCGGCGCCACCAATCAGACGGCGGTGGACTGGATGCGGAGAATGGGCACCACCGTCTTTGTTGAAGACGAAAACAAAGGCGGCGTGATGAGACACAAAAACAGCAAAGGTCCCTCAAAGCCAGAGCTGTATCTCATCAACCGCTCCATCCGTCCAGACGAGGACACACTCGGAGACAACGCCAAATCTCCGGATGAGCTTGTCAAAATTCAAAACAAACTCTGGCTCGACCTCTTCGGTTGGTGCGATGCGGACACCCTGCACCACGCCGTAATGGCCGAACACTTGGACCCGGAAACATGGACGTGGTTTCCCAACGAGCGCCTTCCCGGCGGCTCGGTTGCGAGCGGCCGCTGGCGTCCGGGCTACCGCCGGGTGCGCTTGGGCTGGCGCTATTCCGGCTACCGCTACCCGCGCTGCGGCGCCCGTTCAGCAAGGAAGGTTCCCCTTCGGCAGAAGAAGTAACCTTTCTGCTCTCTTTCGTCAGTTTTTCACCCCGCCTTTCGCGCAAGCGAAAGGCGGTTTTTCTTTGTTTTCGTTGAGGATTAAAGATAAAGGATTAAGGATATTTTCTCTGACTTTGTCCAGCTTTCCTAAACCCTCAAATCAGCTTATAATACTCATGTATTTTATTCGTGTCATTCGCGTCTTCTATTCGTAAATTCGTGTCGTGTTATGTATGAAATTGAAATAAAATCCCTTCTCGGTTCCAAAGAAAGAGCCGAAGAGGCCAAAAAAAAGCTTGCCGAAAAGGATAAGTCCCTCACAAAAAAAGGGGAGCATAAACAGCTCAATCATTACTTTAACGCGCCGGATGTTCTTTCAAGTGTCTTTGACGTAATCTCGCCTTTTGTCGAGAAGGGGAAAAGAGAGAAGCTTAAAGAGATTTGCGAGGAAGGAAAAAAAGTTTCCATACGGACGAGGGATGCGGACGGTAAAGTGTACTTTGTAATGAAAGCGTCTGTAGGCGACGATACAAGCGCAAACGGCGTTTCCAGGGTTGAGTTTCAAGAAGAAGTTTTTAAAACATTAGACGAACTTGATAAAATCCTTTTGGATGCCGGTCTTACTTATCAAGCCAAGTGGTC
>JAUYJM010000053.1 GCA_030689285.1 bacterium | reverse complement strand
TAACGGGGCGAGGGGGATGGATTTTTTCTCCCATGCTCCCCTGCCAGAGGGGTGAGGAAGCGAACACTTGGAGCTTCCGCAAGGCCGGAGCGCGACGGCGCGAGGCAGGGTTGAAAGATTTTTCTAGCCAGAAAAATACTATTGACCTCCCGAGTCCGCGAGCCCCGTTAGAAACAAAGTTTCTAACGGGGCGAGGGTGAGGGGTGGGAGTAAAGGGAGCACTGCATTCTTATGCAGGAGGGATTTCTAAATCCTCCGTCACATAAGAATGTGACACCTCCTTTGCGCCACCGCTAAAGCTCTGGCGGCACGCGGTAAGAAAGGAGGAATATGAGCCAAGTGCGTAAGTCTTATATTTATTATAAGTAAACATACGTTATCATCTATGTCTAATTTTCTTTTTTGCGACTGTGGCGCAAAGTGGCAGGGAATCGCCCCGTTGTTTCTTCGCCTCGCGACTGGAGCAATATTTGCCATGCATGGTTATCAAAAGCTAAATGAAATGGGAGTAGAGCAGTTTGCCGGTTTTTTGGACTCGCTCGGAGTTCCAGCCGCGATGTTTTTCGCGTGGGTAGTGATTACGGTAGAGCTTATCGGCGGTATTGCGCTAATCATAGGGGTACTGACCAGATTTTTAAGCATCCTCTTATGCATTGATATGCTAGTGGCATTTTTCCTAGTCCACCTTGAGAAAGGGTTTTATCTATCAAACGGCGGTTATGAGTTTGTGATGATTCTCTTTGCTTCAGCTCTGGCTCTGTCAATGACCGGCGCGGGCGCTCTTTCACTTGACAGTCTTTTTTGTGGCAATAAAAAACCTCTTCAGAAGTCTTTTGCCGAATAGTTTTCCACTTTGATAGAACTTCCTCACACGGCTCCTATTCCTACTATTACCCCTTTCAACTATTGCCCATTTCATACCGCGTGCCGCCAAAGCTTTAACGACGGAGCAAAGGGGGCTCTCCTTGGGGAGATTTGCGGAAAGAGGCGAGTGCGAATGGAAGAAAAAATCCCTCCTGCATAAGAATGCAGTGCTTCTTACAGAAGCTGTCCACTCATTGGGCTTTTTGTTTCGCTTCGCTCACAAAAATCCTCAATGAGTCTTGCGAAAGCTCCACGCATTCGCTTTCTCACCCTTTACGAATGGAAGAATCGGGAGGCAAACGTGTAAGTCCTATGACCTGTTACTCAACTTTATCGTATTCATTTTCCTTTCCGCACCAAGGACAAAACCAGTTTTTCCTTTGTCGCGGCGCGTCTCCGATTCCCCACCAACCGTTACAAAAACCGCAACGAAAATGGTTGAAGTATTCAACAGACCTAATTCCAGCAACTTTTTTCTTATTGTTACCTTCCGCCTTGCGCATAACAAAGTTTTATACTTCATGCTTCAGCGCCATCTCCAAAATCTCCTTAGCAATCTTATCCGCGGCGTCGAGACGCGCGAAAGACTTGGCCGATTCGGCCATTTTGCCGTAAAGTTCACCGTTATTTAACAGGCGTTCAATTTCAGACAGCAAAATCGTGGGAGTAAGATTGTTTTCTTCTATCACGACACACCCTCCAGACCTCGCGAAATAAAAAGCGTTTTTTGTCTGGTCGTGACTCACGTTTTCGGGTATCGGAATTACAACAGACGGAATGCCCCAAGCGGCTATTTCAAAAATACTTGAACCCGCCCTTGATATCACAAGCTTGGCCGCGCTCATAGACATTCTAAGCGCCGTATCGTCCAGATATCCAAACGGCTTATATCTCCCTTTGTGAGGATTTTGGTCCAAAATCCCATCTGTCGTTATTTTTATCTCATTTATATTGGCTTTTCCAGTCTGGTGAATAATACTATATTTTTCCACAAGCGCCGGCAAAATGTCCACAACGGCGTCGTTGACCGTCTGTGAACCTTGCGAACCTCCGACAACCAAAATGACCGGCACGCCTTCTTCCAATTTTAAAAACTCCCGCGCGCCCGGTAGCGGTCTGGGCAAAAGCTCCTGTCTTATGGGGTTGCCCGTTACAGCAACCTTATCTTTAGGAAAATTTTCCGCCGCTTGAGGATAAGATATGGCGATACGCTCCGCAAATTTGGCCGCCCAAGCGTTTACTCTGCCCGGTGAGCTATCAGACTCGTGAATGATTACGGGAATTTTTAAAACTCGCGCGGCGAAAAGCGCCGGGAAGCTGCCGTGTCCGCCCTTTCCAAAGACGACATCCGGATATATTTTAAACACCGTCCAAATCGCTTTCACACTGCCACGAACCATCGTAAAAATATCAAAAAAGTTTTTTAAGGAGAAATATCTGCGTATTTTGCCAGAAGTAGATTTTACAAAAGCTATGTTGTTGTCAAATAGAAGGCCTTGGTCGTAAGGACTGTCCGACATAAAAAAAAGCTGGGGCGGCAAAAGACGTTTTTCTTTGGCTTGCTCATTTATTTTTTCGGCAACGGCAATAATCGGATAAAAGTGTCCGCCCGTGCAACCGCCAGTAAATAATATTTTCATATATGGAATGGGAAACTGGGTGTTAGGGGACTGTTGCCGAATATCCATTTTTGCCGATTTCCGTGAAAATTCGGCTGCGGCTTGTTAAAAATTTTTAGCCAATACTTATTCGCATGCGCTATTCGTTAATCGTTTCTACGACATTAAGCTAAAAATTTCAAACTTCGCCTCGCCCCGTTAGAAGCTTTGCTTCTAACGGGGCTCGCGCTAATTTTCCCAAAAATCGCCTCCAAAAGCCTATTTGGCAACAGTCCCTTTAAAAACATACTGGGAGGTGTCAACACCGCACGCGCTTGAACGCCCAGTATGGTAATAATTGACTCTGCAGATTTGGATTTATGACTGCTTTGCGTACCTGGATACGTTTAAGATTATACCCACGGACACAAGACTTACAAAAAGCGCCGAGCCTCCATGACTTACAAACGGTAGAGGTTGGCCGGATAGCGGAAAAATTCCAAGCATTGAAGCAATATTTACAAACGCTCCGACAACAATAAGTATAACAATACCTATGATAAGTAGTCCACCGAAAATGTCGGGAGATCTCCTAGCCAACAATAGACCCCTTAAAGAAAAAGCGACGAAAAGCCCTATAAGAGTCAACACTCCGACAAAACCCCATTCTTCGCCAAAAACGGCAAAAATTGAGTCCCCAACCGGTTCGGGAAGATATTGGAATTTTTGCACGCTTTGTCCAAATCCTCTTCCCCACACGCCGCCAGACCCTATGGCAATAAGCGACTGTCTCACTTGATAACTTGAACCCCAAGGGTCGGCAGAAGGGTTCACAAAAGTCGTAAATCGCTCCAATAAATACGGCCTTGTCGCGACAAGCCCTCCCGCGCAAATCATCAAGACCAAAGAAGTAATCAGAATGTCTCTCCACTTTGCGCCCGCCGCGATAAACATAGCCAGAGCCGCGAAAACTATTGAAAGAAAAGTTCCCGTGTCCGGCTGACTCAGAAGCACTGCTCCGGTAACCCCGAGTAGAATAAAAAGCGGTACTATACCGTACTGATACGAGTGAATAGACCGATTTACGCCGGATAACCAAGTGGCAAAATAAATGACGAACCCGAGCTTCAGAATTTCCGCCGGCTGAAAAGAAATTCCGGCGATTACAAACCATCGGCTGGCTCCCGCGTGTGAAAGGCCGATTCCCGGCACAAACGGCAAAAGAGTCAACAAGATTGACACCAGAAAAATATAAAACGCGTATTTTCTCCAGAACTTGTAGTGAACTCTTGACGCAACCCAAGCGGCGACGCTCCCCAAAACAAGCCCGAAACCGAGCTGACTTCCCAAAACCTGAAAAAATACCGCTTTTTCCCGTGCTAAAAGCCCCATAGCGGCGGAGATAAATATAAAAATACCACCTATTACCAATATAGATGTCAGAGTGAGAAGAACTCTATCCACTTTGATTTTATTTTTATGGAAGGGAGACATCTTATATAACTTTGAATTACGATCCTTGTTAGAACATAACTCAAAATCACTCAAGACTGTTTTGATATTTCTCCTGTTGCCTCAAATAATCTATGGCGGCCCAGACAAGCTTGCTTGCGTCTGTAAATCTTTCAGACTCTGTTGAGCCCAGAACCACAACGGCTATGTTTCTAGAAGGTCCAGCGTTGAATAAAATCGCCAAGTTACCTCCAGCCAAATCGGTAAATCCGGTCTTTGAACCGGAGAGCACCGGTATTTCGTCGGAAAACGTATTGGTATTCTTGGTTTGGTGGGTCCGTCCGCTTAAAGATGTGAAAGTTACGGAAGGCAATGTGGTAAATTCAAAAAGTGATGGAAATTTCTTCACGGCTTCGGCGAAAAGTATGCTAAAATCGCGCGCCGAACCATAGCCGCCTGATAATTCCGGACTTTCATCAAGTCCGGTTTCATTGTAAAACCGAGTCTTTGACAGCCCGCGATCCCTGACCGTTATATTCATTTCATTCGTAAAAATCCTGATGGGGTCTGTGACTTCGCCGTTTTCTTTGCTCTTTGCCAAAGCGCTTCCCGCCGCGAAAGCCAAAGCTCTTGCGCCATCGTTTGAGGATGAGACCAGTGTAAAAGCGGCTAAGT
Organism: bacterium; assembly: GCA_030689285.1. Classification (GTDB taxonomy): domain Bacteria; phylum Patescibacteriota; class Minisyncoccia; order Phycocordibacterales. The sequence continues at coordinate 5,421 of JAUYJM010000053.1, read as the reverse complement.
CAAACGCCCGCCATACTTCGTCTGCGTAAAGTCCCGAATCGCCCTCAACGGCAAGATGTTCCCTCCCTACCGTTACCGCAGAGTCGATAGGCAAGACAGACAAAACCGCGGCCATTGAAGCGACTTTCGTAAGCGAAGCCAGCGGGTATGAATTGTTTTCGTTTTTACCGAATATCGTTTCCCCTCTTTCAACGTCAAAAACTATTGCCGCTTTGGCCGCTATATCGGGGGCCGGAAAAACCGGAACGGGAATTTCTTCAACAATAGGCGACTCTCCAACCGACGCGGTCTTTTTTTCAGACGAGGCGAAAGTTGGCTGAAGCAGTACCAAAAGAAGAAGACCAGATAAAAGTGATAGGTACGCGGCGTCACGCAAGATTTCCTTTAAAGCAGAGCGCGGTGTTTCCACCGACGGCTCAAATGGAAGTCCGTCCACCGTTGAAAGCTCGGGAGATAATACGCTGTCGTCTTTTTCTGTTTTGGGATTATTTTCCTCCATAAATTTATTCACTTGAGTCGGCTGACTCCCGCTCGGCCTCGGTTTCCTTAAAGAAAGAAGCGAAGTCTTCCTTTACTTTTCCATATTCAGGCAAGTCTTCCACTCTCTGAATTCCGAGGTGAGACAAAAGCTCTATTGTGGGACGATAAAGAAAACTCCTATCGTTTTCAGGATTAGGAATACGCTCAATAAGGTCGCGAACAGCCAAATTTCGCAGAATGAAAGCGGAATTTACTCCGCGGATGTAGTCTATTTCTCTGCGGCTTATGGGGCCTCTGTACAAGACTACTGCCAGTGTTTCAAGCCCTGCTTTGCCTAAATCGCGGCTCATCTCCTCCTTGGAAAGTCTTGTAATAAAGTCGGATGCTTCGCCGCTTACCCGAAGCTCTACCATATCTCCGGCCCGCACCAAGACCACTCCTCTTCCTTGAAGTCTTTCTTCCAACCGGTCCAGAGACTCGGCGATTTCTTTCACGCTTATTCCTAAAAGCTTCGCCAGCTTCGTAATTGGAGTGGGTTCGGCCTTCCAAAAAAGCAGACCTTCAATGTGAGATTCAGTGGACATTTGATGTGAGTAAAGGGTCTCCAACTGAATATCCGTTCTGGCAAATTTCCCCCGAAAATTCGGTTGGAGACCCGTAAAAGATTACAAGGTTATTTAATGTTATTGGTTATTCAAAATATCCATACTGTCATCCTCAATAGAGTGGAAAACGGCATTGCCACAACATAATTCACAACCCCGATTTTTAATATGGGTAAATCAGAAAAACATTAAGAACCATAAGAGGGCGTTTTTACCTCCTCGGTTTCCATCATTATATCATCAAAATGTTTTTCCTGTGTAGCGTTCATTATCCCCTGTCGCACAAGCTCCAACATCGCCAAAAAGCTTACAATGATATGAGCCCTGTCGTGCTTTTTCTCCGCGCTGAACTCGTTAAAGCTCATTTTAAGGTTTGCGGTTATTCTTTTGGTCAAGTCTGCTACCATATTTTCCAGACTAATAACTTTTTTTACGACTACCTTGGGTAAAACTTCCTTTTTCGGAAGCGACCGCAGAACTCTTTGTATGGCAAGACCTAGCGCCTCGATGTTCGTGTCTTTGTCGGGCAAAAAAATAGGTTCTTGCTTTCTCTCCTCAAAAGCCGAAAACATTTTTTTGCCAAACAAAGATTTCAGATGGGGTGTCAGCTCTTTTATTCTACTGTATATGAGAAGACGTTTCTCCAAATCCTCCATACTTGCTTCTTCCTCTTTGGAAAGCTCCAGTGTCGGTAAGAGCGATTTTGATTTTATAAGGACGAGTATTGATGCCACCAGAATAAAATGCGCGCTTTCCGCCACCGGAAATCTGTCAAAGCTTTTGATATAAGAAATAAAGTCGTCCGCCACTTTCGCCAAAGAAACATCACTTATGTGCATTTTCCGTTTTTCTATAAGCGACAGCAGTAAGTTGAGTGGCCCCTCAAACTTCTCAATTTTTAGTTTAAATCCTTCCGCGTTTGTCTCCATAACATAATAATAGCAGAAAAACCGCGAAATCCCCAGAATTCTGAAACCTTCCGACTTTGTCCGTCAGAGCGCGAGTAATTTTCCCTTATTGCGGTGTTTTGCAAAACACTAACCAGTATAAACAAACTGTAAGCTTGTCCCGTAACTTTCCCAGTTCTGTTTCCATAATAAATATTATAATTTTACTTTCCTTACATTCAAACATTTTGCAAAATGTTTGAATGTTGTTTGACAAAGGTTGTCCTTAATCTTTTCACAAACTGCGTTTGAGAATGAAATCTCCTCAAACGAATATATCATCTCACGACGAAATTTATAAGTTTATTTTTTACGAAAATGGTTTTTACGACAGCTTTTCCTTCCAGCCATTTTTTGACAGATGGAAGTTTAGCCGCAATTTCTTTGATTGCGTCCTCCCCAGCTTCCAAGTCGGCTTCAAACTGGTCGCGAACCCTTCCGCCCACTTGCGCCACCATCGTTACTCTATGGAAAACGATTTTCGTGGGGTCGTGCGTCGGCCAATTTGATACATGAATTGACTTTTTGTTTCCGAGTTCCCGCCAAAGCGCGTCGGCTATATGGGGGGCGAAAGGCGCTACAAGTTTAAGCAGAACCTCGTAGGTGTCTCTGCTCACATATTCCTCTCTTTCAAGTTCATTGACTAAAATCATAAGTTGGCTTATGGCGGTATTGAATTTAAACATTTCAATATCTTCGCCTACTTTTTTAATGGTCTGATGCAGTAGGGTCTCTAATCCGCGGGTTGTGTTTTGGGGTTGAAGTACGTCTTGTGATTTTGAGTTTAAAATTTTCTCTCTAAGTCGACAGACCCTCTCTATAAATCTTCTAGCCCCCACCATACCGTCGGCATTCCACGCTATTTGCTGTCCAAATGGCCCCATAAACATTTCATATACGCGCAGAGTGTCCGCCCCCAACCTGTTTACGATATCGTCGGGGTTTATGACATTGCCGTATCGCTTACTCATTTTTTTGCCATCCTCCGCCATTATTAGTCCGACATGCAAAAGACGTTCAAACGGTTCATTTGTGTTTAACACGCCTATATCTCGCAAAAACTTGTGCCAAAAGCGGGCGTAAATCAAGTGCCTTGTGGCGTGCTCCGCCCCGCCTACATAAAGATCAACCGGCAGCCAATTTTTGACTTTATTTTGGAATTTGGAATTTGTGATTTGCTTGGAAATTGTCTCTTGTGATTTGAGATTTTCGCTTATGCAATAAGCGATGTGGTACCAAGATGAGCCAGCCCATTGCGGCATAGTGTTTGTTTCTCGCTTTGCGGGACCGCCACACTCAGGACAGAGCGTATCAATAAAACTTTTTATATTCGCGAGCGGCGACTCCCCAGTGCCTGTCGGCTCGTAAGATTTGACGTTTGGCAATTTAACCGGCAAATCTTTTTCCGGCACCGCAAACCAGCCGGGGTTTACTACCTCTCCCTTTGAAAATTGAAATTTTGAATTTTGAATTTGTTTGGAATCTGGAGCTTGGAGCTTGGAATTTTCCGCTGATTTTTTGCACTCCGGGCAAAAAATCAGCGGAATCGGTTCGCCCCAATAACGCTGGCGGGAGAATACCCAATCGCGAAGTCTGTAATTTATCTTTCGTTCCGCAAAACCGTTTTTGACGGCAAAGTCCGCGATTTCTTTTCTGAAATCACCCGCTCTTTTACCTTCAAATTCTTTCGGCTTCGACAATATGCCTTTTTTCATATCGGTAAAACAGACTTCCAATTTTTCAACTTTTTCTCGCGCCGTTTCGTCTTCCGGAAAGAGCACCGGTTTTAGGCTTATGCCGTATTTTTTCGCAAAGGCAAAATCTCTTTCGTCGTGGCAAGACGCTTTTACTATTCCCGTGCCGTAGTCCGCTACGGCATAGTTTGCGACCCAAATGGGCAAATCGCCATTTCCAATCGGGTCTTCTATGTATCGTCCGGTAAAAATACCTTCCGGCTTTTTTAGTTCATCAAATCCCGCCACAGCCCTCTTTTTTACAAGTTCATCGGCAAAAGCCAAAACCTTTGTTTCGTCCTTTGTCCCTTCAACCAATTTTGGAAGAAACGGGTGGTCCGGAGCAATGACCGCGAACGTGTCGGCATAAAATGCTTCAAAATGGGCGCTGAAGGTCCTGACTTTAAGTTCCGTATCTTTTACCGGAGCGGTAAACAGCAGTCCTTCCGAACGCCCTATCCAGTTGCGCTGTGATTCTTTTATTGATTCCGGCCAGTTTAACCCTTCCAAATCTTGAAGGAGACGGTCCGCGTAATCGGTGATTTTCAATACCCATTGAGGAACGGGCCGCTTTTCCACGATAGAGCCGCAACGCTCGCACTTGCCTTCTTCCACGTCTTCGTTTGAAAGCCCTGTTTTACAGGAAGGACACCAGTTGATCGGCTCGTTGCTTCTGTACGCCAATCCTTTCTTAAACATCTGGATAAACATCCACTGCGTCCACTTATAGTATCTTGGGTCGGTAGTGTTGATTTCCTTGTCCCAGTCGTAGTTGAAACCCAAAAGTTCAAGCTGTTTTTTGAAAGTTTTAATGTTTTTGTCAACCGCTTTCTTTGGGTGAATTTTGTTTTTTATGGCGTAATTTTCAGCCGGTAAACCGAAGGCGTCAAAACCCATCGGATGCAAAATTCTGTACCCCTGCATTTGCTTCATTCTGGAATATACGTCTGTCGCAATGTAACCCTTAGGATGTCCCACGTGAAGCCCATCGCCCGAAGGGTAAGGAAACATATCCAGTACATAAGATTTGCGGGACTCGGACTTTGGCTTATGGGCGGATATATCCTCTTTAGTTTTGTAAATCCCTTCCTTTTTCCACAGCGTCCGCATTCTTTTTTCCACTTTTTTATGGTCGTACGGCGTCATAGAAGCAGTATACAGAATTTTACCCCCTTCTTCAAATTTTTCACTTTGGACACCAGAAACAGTTTGACGCTAACGCGCGAAAGATGAGAGGACAAAGATAGCGCGCAAGATTGCAAAAAAGGCGCAATCTGTATGGTAGATTTGCGCCTCGTGGGCTGTTTTGGTTGTGGCGAAAGTCAGTTGGAAACCAAAATTCGCAGCTGACTCCTGATTATGAGGAGGCATACGATTGCCGTAACGATTACAGTCAACAAAAAGAGTGGCTGTTTTTGAATGAAGAGTTTTTTCATAATATCTCAATCCTAACGGACTTTACTATAACCGAAAGGAAAAATCAATGCGGATTTTTCAAACCCTAATACCTCTTTTTGTTCAAGCTATGGAACATAATTGACAGTGAATTAAAGAATTAATAGCTTTTTTAATTCCAACTTTTTCGTTTAATTTTACGTCAATAAATTCCATCAGTTTTTCGACCTGTTCCTTCTTTTTAATCCTTCTGGCTGAAGC
>JAUYJM010000052.1 GCA_030689285.1 bacterium | reverse complement strand
AAATGTTGTTCTCATATTTCTTTTGTTAATAGTTTTTAATTCTAACAAAAGAAAACCACAGACTGTCGTGTCTACTAAATGGGGTACATATCAATGCCCGGGGTGGGATTTGAACCCACAACCTCGTTAGAGGCAAGGATTTTAAGTCCTCTGCGTAAACCATTCCGCCACCCGGGCATTCAGAAGCTGTTAGCTGCTAGCTATTAGGACTTAACAGCCAACAGCTATCAGCTAGCTTTGAGGCCATGGTGGGATTTGCACCCACGTGTAGCGGTTTTGCAGACCGCCGCGTTAGCTATCTTCGCCACATGGCCAAGGATATGCTGAAATGCTACCACTTCACCATCAGCCACCCAAAAGATTATATCAGAAAATCTAAATTTTGCCCGATAAAAGCTCATCCACTCTTTGCCGATTTTTTTCTCCTTTGTCTATCAAAAAATCAACGAACGGCAGAACTTGAAGAGAAGTCTCATGCTTTAATACTTCTCTAAACTCTCCGCGCTTCCTTTTTGAAAAATCCAAAGCGGCGTCTTCCTGATTTTCCGGTAAGACCGTTATCATAATATCGGCTTTTTTGCCCCTGTTTTTGAGCGCGACATCAGTAACCGTTATGAGGGAAGAGCCGTTTGACTCCTTGTTTAAAAACAGAGCGGCGGCTTTTCGCACGACTTCTTTTATTCTTTCGTCTCGTTTTTCCATATTTAAAACGGCTATTTCATGACCACTCTAAATGGCACCAATGTATCACCTACAGCCGCTTCAGTCTTTGACTCAAACAAAGCGCCGAACTCCGCCAGAGCTTTTACTTCGCTGACTTTTGTCTTTTGGAGCTGAAGTTCTTTTATTACTCCTTGACCGATTTCGTTCTCCCGCCTCAAAATTTTGACTTGATTTCCCTGTACGATTTCTCCGTCTGAAATTCTGCACCCAATAATCTGTCTGTCTTTTTCAGCGCTAAAAATTTTTAAAACTTTAATTTTGCCCATTTCCTCTGTAACCTTCGTCTTAGGGGTTCTAGCATCAACGAGCGAAGCCAGCCATTCAGAAAGTTTGTATATGATATCAGAGGTGTTGATTGTTACTCCAAGCTGTTCCGCCATTCTAGTGGCCCTTGTGTCGGCCTTGACGTTAAATCCGAGAATTACGGCTCTGTCGTCTCTAGCCACAAGTTTTACATCGTTTTCTCCGATGTCGCCTATGCCTTTTGAAATAACTCTAAGCTCTACTTTGTCTTGCGACAGTTTCAGTATTTCAAAAAGAACCGCTTCTGCCGACCCTGAAGTATCTGCCTTTACGACCAGTGGGATAACTCCCCGTTCAAATTCCGAGTCTTCTTGTACTTTGGTAGTCGCGTCTGAAGTTTGCGGTCGCTTTATCGTTGAAATTGGAGGTTTTCTTGAAGTTTTTAGGTCTCCGCTAGAAGCATTCCTTCCTTTTTTCCTCATTTCTTCTTCCGCCTCTCGTTTACTTTCAAAAGCGGTAAAGATTTCTCCCACCGAGGGTACAATGTCCCAACCCACAACACGCGCAGGACTTGAAATAAGCGCTTCGGAAATCGCTTTGCCTTGAAAATTTTCCATAATCCTCACCGGCGACATACTACCGCCCGCAATCAAAGTACTTCCTTTTTTAAGAGTTCCTTCCTGAACAATCAGAGTGGCTGTGATACCTTTTTTGCTATCTCTGTGCGCTTCTATTATTACTCCTTTTGCAGGTAATCCTGTTTCCATTTTCAAGTCTTGCATATCGGTCGATAGCGCCAGGATTTCCAGCAGGTCGCTCACACCTTCACCTGTTTTTGAAGATACCGGCACAGCCGGTATATCGCCGCCGTATCCTTCTATGTATATGCCATTTTCCGCGAGACTTTGCTTAGTCTTCTCCATGTCTGCCGTAGATTTATCAATCTTGGTTATTGCGATGATATACGCCAGTTCATTTTCTTTTATAAAACGCGAGGCCTCCAAGGTTTGGGGCTTGACACCGTCTTCCGCGGAAACCACAAGCACAGCCACATCTGCAATTTTCGCTCCTCTGGAGCGTATGGCGCTGAAAGCTTCATGCCCTGGCGTGTCCAAAAATGTTATTCGGCGTTTTTTGCCCTCATTATCCGTATGCTCAATTTCATAAGCGCCTATATGCTGTGTTATCCCGCCGGCCTCTCCTTCGACCACTTTAGTTTTTCTTATAAAATCAAGTAAGGTGCTTTTTCCATGGTCAACATGCCCCATAACTACCACGATGGGAGGACGAGTGAATAGTTTATGATTGTGTGATGTATTGTTCATATATTTCGAAAGATAATCAATAGCGAAAAACTGCATGGTCAGCTAATAACCAAACACCAAGCAATAGTCAAATTATAAATTTCAATTACGAAAATACGGAGATCGAGGTTTGCAATTTCAAAATTTAGATTTGGAATTTGTTTGGAGTTTGTTTCTTGCTTCTTGATTATTGCTCCTGGGGCAATTGTCCCTTCGCCTTTGCTACCGCTTCCTTTTCTTCCTTTGAAAGCTCATATTCCGATTTGAATTTTGTCAGTGGTTTTGAAAAGACGCTTACACGGTCGCGGGAATACATACTGGAAATAACCACTCCATCACCATGTTCATTCAAAAAGGCCGTGGCGAAACTTTGGCTACCACCTTCACCTGTACCCCTAAACGCGTTGAAACGAACCGTCCCCACTCCTTGAGCAGACCTTCTGAGGCGAGTCTCTACCGATGTGAGATATTGCTCCATATCTTTTTGAAATTTTCTCGCGTCTCCAAGCCCCCTATCAATACCTAAGATGGTGTCCTCCAAAGTTTTTGCGTCCTTGCCGCGCAACAGGCGGTTGATTCTCATTTCAAGACGGGCGAGCCAAACGACAATTATAATGCTGACAGCCAAAGGAGCGTATATTAAAATGTTCGGGTCAAGGGTCATTAGATAGAGCATACAATGAATAGAGGCAGGAAGCAAGAATTATGGACGAGGAGTGAGGAAAATGCGACTATGGTTTTACGATTTATGATTTAGGATTTAAGAATTATGAATGAGAAGGCCCCGTTCGCGCGAAGCGCGAACGGGGCCTGAAAGTTCGTTTCTACTTGTTGAGCCGAAACGCCGTCGGTAGCTTCGAAATTTCCAGTTCCTTCACCACCACCCTTAACATCCTCCTGCTTTCGTCTTCCTCCGAGAGAAAAAGCAGATAGGTGTTTGTTCCGTCCTGGGCGAGGCGAATTTTCTTTCCACCAAGGACGGACGGAAAGGCGGACTCGCCAATCCAGATATCTTTCACCTCTCCGCCAAAATCCTGGGGAGAAATGTAGCGATGGTTAAAACTGCTTTCTCCTAACGCCTTTACCGCTTGGTTTACCATGGTTGCAACCAGGCACTGAAGCATAATCAACATTACAAGTACTAACAGTACTGAAAATTTGTCCGTTTCTTTGGATAGCCCCATTCTGACAAAAAGGAAGGCAATATGCACCACCGCTACTGTCCATGCGGTCATTAAAACCATCGCTAATACAAGTATAAAAGTACCGTAGATATTCATTGTCATTCCTTTGGTTGAATTTCTCTACCTTTTATGATAACATAACGAATAACCTATGTCAATAAAAAACCTGAAACTCATGGCTCGCGGTTCAAAGCGAAAATCGCGCATATATTTGGATTACGCCTCTTCTACGCCTATTGCGCCGGAGGTTTTAAAAGTAATCCAAAAAGCGGAAAAAGAGGTTTTTGGCAATCCGAGCTCTATTCACAAAGAGGGCGTTCTGGCCAAAAAACTTCTGGAGGAATCGCGCGTTAAAATCGCGCGCTCTCTGGAATGTCGGGCAGAGGAGCTTGTTTTCACTTCGGGCGGAACCGAGTCAAACAACATGGCGATATTCGGTGCTTTCACGGATGACGCTCATGTGATAACGACTGCCATTGAACATTCGTCCGTTTTGGAACCGATTCGCGAACTTGAAAAAAGAGGCGCGGCGGTTACATATTTAAAACCAAACTCGGAAGGTCTTATAAATCCGGAGGATGTAAAAAAAGCTCTACGCCAGGAAACGGCGCTTGTTTCCATACAGTATGCAAATAGTGAAATAGGAGTGGTTCAGCCGATTTTGAAAATCGGAAAATTGCTTTCGGACTTTCAAAACCAAAGAGAGCTTCAAAAGCCAAAACAAAAACCAAAAACCGGACGGCAAACAACTTTCAAGCTCAAAGTCGCAAAACCTGTCTTTCATGTTGACGCGAGCCAAGCGCCGATGTATCTGAATTGTTCACCCAGTCATCTTAGCGCCGACCTTGTAACCTTTGACGCCCATAAAATGTACGGGCCAAAGGGCATTGGACTTCTTTACAAAAGACGAAATGTCAATTTGAGTCCCATTATCTTCGGCGGCGGTCAAGAAAATGAATTGCGTTCAGGCACGGAAAACACCTCCGCCGCGATGGGTTTCGCAAAGGCCTTTGAGCTTTCGGTTGCCTTGAGAGAAAAAGAATCTGAACGGCTTAAAAAGCTTGCGGATTATTTCTATTTGCTTATTCGTACGAATAAGAGAATAGACGAGGATAGTGAAATGACAAAGAGAGTGGTTATAAACGGCTCGCTTGAAAAGCGACTGCCTTGCAACATCAACATATCAATTGAAGGTATAAACGCGGAATTTTTTGTTCTCCAACTTGACGCGGCAGGCATCGCTTGTTCCACAAAAAGTTCCTGCGAAGAAGGGAAGGAGGAGTCGTATGTTATAAAGTCCTTGGGCGGTCCGAAATGGCGGGCAAAGTGCGCTTTACGTTTTTCACTTGGCCGTTATACGCAAAAATCGGATATTGACTATTTAGCGCGAGTTTTAAAGAATTGCATACGATGAGAGATATCAAAATTCGTAATTCAAAGTTATTTATCAAGTTGAGCAACAGAAAAGATATCCACTCGCAAACTCTTATGGTCTAATTCGTACGAATAGTGGAATAGTTTGAGTCCATTTTTGATTCAGCTATTCTCGTTACAAGTCAACCTCTCCACGTGTTACTTAAACAGACCTTTGAAAAGGCGGACAAAACCGTCAGAATAAGATAATTTTCAATTTTTAATCAATTTTTCAGATACTAGAGCATGTCAAAACCTCTTATTCCCCCTTTCCTAAAGGGGGTGCCTGAAAGGCGGGGGATTTTATAAATCCCTCCCCGCCTAAGAAGGCGGTACTCCCTTTACTCCCACCCCTCACCCTCGCGGACTCGGGAGGTCAAAAGTATTTTTCTGGCTGGAAAAATCTTTCAACCCTGCCTCGCGCTGCCCGCGCTCCGGCCTTGCGGAAGCTCCAAGTGTTCGCTTCCTCACCCCTCTGGCAGGGGAGCAGGGGAGAATTAAAGCCATTCATCGGGGGGTGTGGAGAGTTACTGCACTAATCTGTTCAAGCTATGGAACATAATTGACAGTGAATTAAAGAATTAATAGCTTTTTTAATTCCAACTTTTTCGTTTAATTTTACGTCAATAAATTCCATCAGTTTTTCGACCTGTTCCTTCTTTTTAATCCTTCTGGCTGAAGC
>JAUYJM010000027.1 GCA_030689285.1 bacterium | reverse complement strand
GCTTCGGGGTGACGAGGAATGAAGTTGGTATTGTCGCAAATTCGGCCAAGCTTCTAGGACAATGGCCGCTCCCCCACTAACCATCTCTTAAAGTTATCAACAAAAAACCGCTTCAAAAGCGGTTTTTTGTTATATAATTTTTAGAGTGAGGTTTCTAGTCGAATAATACTTTGCTTCATTATTATTTTATTTTAAAAGTAGAAAATATGCGAAAAATCTTAAGTCTAATTGCAGTCGCGGTGTTTGCGGTGGTGGCGGGAAACGCGGCGGCTGAAGACGTAAACACGACACTAACGCCATATCGGGCGGAAGTTAAGAGAGTTGAACAGGCGAAAGAAGATGTGGAAACAAGGCAAGCGGAGCAGGTGGAGAAACGAGATGCACTGAGAGCCGATACGGTGGAAAAAAGGGAAGATTTTCGGTCAGATGCCTTGAAAAAGCGCGACTCCGTGCAAAACTCCAGAGTGGATAGGAAGAATGCGGCGCAAGCAAAAAGAGAAGAAGCTGTCGCTGAAAAGTCCCGCCTGCGAGAAGAGATGAAAACAAAACTTAGCGAAAGGCAAGATTCTCTCCAGGTAAAAGCGGAGGAAAGAAGGCAGGAAATGGAAAAACGCAAGACGGAGCTGGAAGAGAAAAGAGCCGAGAGAACATCGGCTTTAGAAGAAGCCGCGAAAAAAAGAATTCAGTCTTTTCTTGAACGCACCATACGCAGGTTTGAAGCCGCGATAGAAAGGCTTATTCATCTTTCCGTCCGTATAGAATCCAGAATTTTGAAATTTGAAGAAAGAGGGGCGGACGTTTCTGAAGCGAAAAGCGCCCTTGAAATCGCGAGGCAAGCCATAAGAGAAGCTGAAAATCAAGTGGATTCCGCGTCACTTGCAGGGATAGACTTGATAGAGGGAGAGACGCCAAGACAAGCTTTTGAAAGGTTGAAGTCGGTGCTTGATTCCGCCAAAGAATCTTTAAAAAAGGCTCATAGGTCGTTGGTTTCTGCCATTGAAGCCCTCAAAGGAAGCGCGGAGACTCTACCACCCGAAGAAGATGACGAGGAATAGTCTTATTGAAAAAAACATTACAAGATTATTAACACATTAAAAATATGATTCCAGAACAAAATAATATGCCCGAAAATGCGGTCCCCCCGCAGATAAACGCGGAACCGCCTCAAGCACAAGGTGAAGGTGGCGCAAACAAAAACGGAAAATCTTCTGTAGGCGCCGCAATCGGGTCGGTAATAATTATTATCCTACTTATTGCCGGAGCGATATACTTTTGGATGACAAGAGACAGCTTCAATACTGCCGAACAAAATCTGGAATCGGAAGTTCCGAACACTGAAGCAAAAGACCGAGTAGAAGCGGAACTTTCAGTACAAGGTTCTTCGGATGAAGTGGCAGACATTGAAGCGGACCTAAACTACAGCGACTTGGAAGCGATTGACAGCGATTTGGAGGAAATTGAAAAAGGGCTTGAATAAAATTTTCTCGTCACCCCAAAGCAAAGCTTTGGGGTGACGAGAAATAAACGCATTTAAAAAATCGGAGTTTACCCGCTTGATTGGCGTAGAGGTCACCGATAAACCACAAATTGTCCGCGAAAATCGCGGGCAATTTTTGTTTGCGATTCGCAGATTTTTAGAGTAGTATGGCAGGAAATGGCTGACACAAAATATGAAATAAAGGAAAAAAGAGACCTGCCAGAGTCTATGACTGAAATTGTCGCGGACTTGGGCTACGACTTTTATGACAAATATAGAACTAGGGCCGTGGCCAAACTTAATTCAGAAATATCATTAGATGGTTTTAGAAAAGGATATGTACCCGAAGATGTTTTGGTAAAAGCATTGGGAGAATTTTCCGTAGTTGAAGAATGCGCGAGGATGGCTGTAGAAGAAGCTGTGCCTCATATCGTAATGGAAAATGAAAGGGACACGCTTGGACGGCCTTCCGTCAGCATAAAGACTTTAGCGAAAGGCAACCCTTTGATTGTTTCAATAAAGCTCGCCAAACTGCCTAAAATTGAACTGCCCGATTATAAAAAAATCTCGGCAGAGGTAAACGCCGGAGCCAAACCTCCTGAAGAAGCGTCAGAAAAGGAAGTGGATGAAGCGCTCATCAACATAAGAAGATATTTAAAACAAACCTCCGAACAAGGAAAAATGGCAGATGAAAAACAAAAAACTGAAACGGAAAACTTGCCTGAACTCACGGACGCGCTCGCGCAAACATTCGGTAACTTTAAAAACTTGGCCGAATTCAGAGAAAATTTAAGACGTGACGTTTCGGCTGATAAAAAAAGAAAGTCAAAAGAGAAAGTTCGCCTTCATATCGTGGAAGAGTTGACGAAAGGTATGAAGATGGAGCTTCCGAAAGTTTTAGTTGACGGAGAACTCCAGAGAATGGAGTCGGAGTTTAAGCAGGATATTATAAGATTCGGAGTCAAGGTTGAAGACTACTTAAAACAAGCGGGCAAAAGTCTCCAAAACTTGCGCGAAGAATGGACAGAGCACGCGAAAAAGCGAGTTACTATGGAACTTGTGATATTTGAAATTTCAAAAAAAGAAAATATCATGCCGGCAGAAGAGATGATTGAAAAAGAAGTCTCTCATCTTAAGGATCACTTAAAAGACGCGTCTGAAGACAACTTGCGAAGTTTTGTAACAAACATGCTTACAAAAGAAAAAGTGTTTGAATTTTTGGAAAGCATATAACTTTGTTCGTGTCGTTGCATTTTAAAATCATCTTCTTTTTTTACAGAAGCAATATAGCCACCGCCGCCACTGACGCCGTTTCCGCCCTCAAAGTCTGCGCTCCAAGCGATGAAATTTCCACACCTTTTTCACTTGCGAAATTTATTTCGGTTTGGGAAAATCCTCCTTCCGGACCTATGAAGATATATATTGGTTTCCCGTTGTGAAATCGCGCCTTCAATTTTGATAGGATGCCGTGAAACGGCTTACCTAAAGGAGAAAATAGAATTTTGGGTATTTCCTGAGAAAAATTTTCTTTGTCGTAAAAGTCCTTGGCGCTGAAAATTTTCGGCACAAATCCTTGTCCCGATTGCTCCGAACTTCCAACTAAAATCTTCTCCAACCGTTCCCGATTGAAATCTTTTTTTTCGCTGCGCTCTGAAAGCATCGGATGAAAATGAGAAACTCCAAGCTCCGCGCACTTTTCCAACACAAATTCAAAATTATTATTTTTGAGAAGCGACTGAAAAAGATGAACTTCAAATTTTGGAACTCCCGCCAAAGAAGGCGAGCTTTCTAAAACCAAAATGTGGGCAGAGCGCCTTTCAAGTAAAATAATTTCACAAAGAAAATCTTTGCCATCGCCATTGAAAAGCATTATTTTCTGGCTGTTTTTAAATCGCAAAACTTTCCGCCATTGATGAATCAGCCGCTCGTCAAAAACCGATATTTCTTTTTTACCGGCAATTTTTTCTTTTGTATAAAATCGGTGCAAACGCATAGTATATAAGATTTAAGGATTCGGGCGGTAGGAGCCGAAAAAATCAGATGTTAGTAATTGTAGTTAAAATTCTGGTAACTGTATATAGGGTTCATTGTAATTACCCATACTCTCCGGAGAATGGCTTTATTCCTCCTATTCCCCCTTTTATACCGCGTGCCGCCTTGAGCTTAGTCGCATGCCGCTAGAGCTTTAGCGACAAAGCGCGGTGGCGCAAAGGGGCGAGAGAATTCTCAATTTTCAATTTTGCAATTTTCAATCAATTTGCAATGAGTCAATTTTCAAACAAACAAGCGGGGCTCTACGAATACTGCTCACGAATTTGATGCATTGAAAATTTCGGGATTTGATTGAAAATTGCAAAATTGCAAAATTGAAAATTTTTTCTGCCATTCTTATGTGACGGGGGATTTATTCCTCCTTTTCTAAAGGAGGGTGGTCATTTATCTCGAATGGAATTGAGAGATTCTGATGACGGAGGATTTCAAAAATCCCTCCTGCATAAGAATGCAGTGCTCCCTTTACTCCCACCCCTCACCCTCGCCCCGTTAGAAACATTGTTTCTAACGGGGCTCGCGGACTCGGGAGGTCGAAAGTATTTTTCTGGCTAGAAAAATCTTTCAACCCTGCCTCGCGCCGTCGCGCTCCGGCCTTGCGGAAGCTCCAAGTGTTCGCTTCCTCACCCCTCAGGCAGGGGAGCTCTGGGAGAATTAAGACAAGCAGAAGGTGAGGACAGTCAGGGTTCATTATTTCCCCTTTTTCTGCTATACTTTCTCTTGTACTCGCATTATTCGTAATTCATAATTCTATCCATATGCTTATTCCCACAGTTATAGAAAAAAGCAGTTTCGGTGAACGCGCTTACGATATCTACTCTCGCCTGTTGCGCGAAAATATCATATTTTTAGGCGGGCCGATAGATGATCATTTGGCAAACATTGTCATTGCCCAACTTCTTTTCTTGCAGTCTGAAGACCCTAAAAAGGATGTCAATCTTTATGTAAATTCTCCTGGCGGCTCTGTTTCGTCTACGCTTGCCATAATTGACACAATGAATTACCTCAAAAATAATGTTTCTACCGTTTGTATCGGAATTGCCGCTTCCGGCGCGGCCATAATACTTTCTTCGGGTGAAAAGGGTAAGCGCTACGCTCTGCCAAACGCGGAAGTGATGATACATCAGCCGCTTGGCGGCGTGGAAGGACAGGCGACCGATATTGCCATAACAGCCAAACACATACTTCAGACAAGAGACAACTTAAACAAAATCTTGTCTAAAAACACCGGCCAAAACCTGGCCTCAATAGAAAAAGACGTTGAACGCGACTTCTTTATGACAGCCGAAGAAGCCAAAAAGTACGGCGTCATTGACAAAGTGCTCGGATAGCTAAAAATACGCCTTTTGGGCTTAATTTAGGATTTCTTACCTAAAAATTAGACAATTTAAGCAAAATTCGCTAATATACAAGAGTTAACATTTTAATCAACTGGTTTTGCTTTTAATCGTACTGATACCATCTTTAATCGGTGATGGTGTAACGAAAATGACCACGAAAACTACCAAAGAATCCGTTTCTTATTACACCCTTGCGGATATTTTAGTCCGCTGTCCAGTCGTATCATAGGTTTTAAAAGTACTGTGCGAAATACTTAAAATCAAAATCAGCACAGTTCATTATGTCACTAAAATTAGCAGTGGTTTTCGCGGGTTTCGCAGGACTCGTGGGAATCGCGCTTGGTTACTATTTGCGGCTCATTATCTCCTTGGGCAAAAGGGGCTCTATGGAGATAAAAATCAAGGAGATGGAGCTATCGGCAAAAGAAGAAGCCAAAAAAATATTACTGCGATCGGAAACTGAAGCCGCTGAAGTCTTGAAAGAGGCGCGAGGCGAAATAAAAGAAAGAGAAGAAAAAGTAAAGAAGACGGAGGAGAGAATTATAAAGAAGGAGGACTTGCTTGATAAGCGCCAGGTAGATATAGACAAGGAAGTGGAGGGACTTAAGGCAAAGGTCATAGAGATAAAAAGGATAAAAGAAAAGGTTGAAAAACTTGAATCGGACAAGCAAACCGAACTTGAAA
The DNA here is from genome assembly GCA_030689285.1 of bacterium. Lineage (GTDB taxonomy): Bacteria > Patescibacteriota > Minisyncoccia > Phycocordibacterales. Next base: position 1,833 of record JAUYJM010000027.1, on the reverse strand, counting down.
AAATAGGCAGACTTTCGGAAGACGAAGCGCGAGAGCGGCTTTTAAAAACGATAGAGAAAAAATACGAGGAGGATCTGATGGAAAGAATAAGGAAACTGGAACAGTCCGGGGAAGAGAAACTTGAATCAAAAGCCAAGGAAATTTTGACCACCGCCATACAACGTCTTGGAAATGCCGTCTCTTCGGATGTTTTAACGACCACCGTCACAATTCCATCGGATGACATTAAAGGCAAAATTATAGGTAAAGAGGGAAGAAACATTAAAGCTTTTGAAAGAGCGACCGGAGTGGAAATCATCGTAGACGACACGCCCGGCGCAATCACAATTTCTTCGTTTGACCCCGTAAGACGCCAAGTGGCTAGGGTCGCTTTAGAAAACCTTATTTTAGACGGCCGTATACAGCCGGCCAAAATAGAATCCTTAGTGGAAAAAGCGGAAGCGGAAATAAACAAAATTATTAAGGAAAAAGGCAATCAAGCCGCTTACGAAACAGGCGTTATAAACCTTGACCCCAGAATCACGACAATTCTGGGACGCCTCCATTTTCGCACAAGCTACGGACAAAATGTTCTTCAGCATTCTATAGAAATGGCGCATATCGCGGGAATGTTGGCGGAAGAAATAGGGGCAAACGTGGCAGTGGCCAAAGCGGGAGCATTACTGCACGACATAGGCAAAGCTGTGGACCACGAAGTGCACGGCACGCACGTTGAAATAGGGAGAAGGATTTTGCAAAAATTCGGCGCTCCTGAAGAAGTCGTAAAAGCTATGCAAGCGCACCACGGCGAATATCCGTACGAAACGCTGGAGTCAATGATAGTTCAAACCGCAGACGCTATTTCAGGCGCGCGACCCGGCGCGAGACGCGACACTGTGGAAAATTACCTGAAACGTCTTGAGGAGCTCGAAAGTATAGCGACATCATTTGCAGGAGTGGAAAAGGCCTACGCCCTGCAGGCGGGGCGTGAAATAAGGGTTTTTGTGACGCCTACAAACGTCTCCGACTTTGAGGCGAAGCAGATGGCGGCTGATATGGCAAGAAAGATTGAGAGCGAGCTAAAATATCCTGGAGAGATCAGAGTCACCGTAATCAGAGAAACGAGAGTGATAGAGTACGCAAGATAATACCATCTCCATCTGCGCTCCGGCAAAAATTTGCAGCAAGGTCTTACCCCGTTAGAAGCAACGCTTCTAACGGGGTTCCTTCTAATTTTCCCGAAAAATTGTATTGAAAGTCTGTTCGGCAGCAGACTTTTCTGTATTGCTTGGCGGCTAGATACTCGTTATTAAAGACAAAAAATGTTTTTTGTAAAGTATTCACCTACTATTGCGCCTTAGATGGCTTCATATATAATTATATAGACGAAGAGAAACGGGTCTCTATATATAAATTAGGTCGCTTTATTATTTAATAATAATTTCGCAGTCTTATGAATAAACAATCTCTCGCAGAAGCGGTGCACGCAAAGATCGGCGGTACAAAGGTCCAAGCCGAGCAGGCGGTTGATACAGCCATTGATACTATCACGAGCGCGCTAAAAAATGGTGACGAGGTATCTGTTGCAGGACTTGGGATATTTTCAGTCAAACAACGCGCGGCGCGACAGGCGCGAAACCCTCGCACAGGCGAAACTTTGCAAGTGCCGGCGATGAAAGTGCCGAAATTCAGAGCGGCTAAGGCCCTTAAGGAAGCAGTGAAATAGGAATTTGACCGTAAAGAAGTGGCGCCCTTCTTGCATAAAGCAAGAAGGATATAAAAACGAAAATCCGCCTTAGGCGGATTTTCGTTTTTATATCCTAATTGGGACTGTTGCCGAATATCCATTTTGGC
>JAUYJM010000012.1 GCA_030689285.1 bacterium | reverse complement strand
AGCGTGAAGCGTGTAGCGTGCAATGTGTAGCGGGAAACGTGAAGCGTGTAGCATACAAAGTTGAGAGTTAAAGCCTAAGAAACTTCCCAATCGACATACACTAACTTTAAGCGACCGCTTAAAGTTAGTGTATGGGGGGGTAAATTATATAGTATAGCTACAATCACGAAATGCGGGTGAAAAGCGGACGTCTTGTAATTTGAGTACGCGCAGTCCTAAAATTATTGCGCATTAAAAACGCCTAATACTCGGGAGTATTAGGCGTTTTGGGGGGGCTAAATGATATAGTACAAAAATGAAGATCATAGCGACAATAAATCCGGGAAATATTTCGCCAGAAGACGCGGAAAGCTACACGCGCCGGACTGCGACGCGGGCGGTGCTTTTTGATAATGAGGGCAAAATCGCTTTTTTAAAAGTTGGAAAACATAATTATCACAAATTGCCGGGCGGAGGAGTTGAACAAGGTGAAGATTTTCATACCGGACTGAAGAGGGAAATAAGAGAGGAGGTGGGTTGTGATATTGAAATAGGCGAGGAAATAGGCAAAGTCGTTGAGTATAAAGACCACTTTAAATTGCTTCAAGAATCCTACGTTTTCTTCGGCAAAATTATCGGTGAAAAAGGCGAGCCGGAATTTGATGATTTTGAAAGGGAAAGAGGATTTGAGCTTCTTTGGGTCTCTCTGGATGAGGCGCTTGAAGTCCTAAAGACCGACAGCCCAGACAGACCCGAAGGTCAATCTATCATAAAGCGCGAACGGCTTATTTTGGAAGAAGCGCAAAGACAGCTATAAAAAATACCGCCACACCCCTACCTACGCGGTGTCGCTCTTAACTTTACTCTATTTTCCCTCTAGGGACACCATGTCTTATTCGTACGAATAAGCGAATATCCATCTTATTCTATTTTTACCTTCCGCGACATCAAGTCTAATTCGTACGAATGGGCGAATAGTGTTTCAGTCAAATCCGGCCTGACTGACTTTTGGCGGCACTTTGAGTTTTCTCGGAAAACGTGTGGTTTGGCAGAAATTAATTTTGAAATGGTTGGAACACGCTCGTCCCGCCGGTCGCATTGACCAAGACGACAGATTTCACCTATTTTCAAGCGAATTTAAGTGGAACTTTCGCCAAAAAAGCGTTATAGTTTAAAGATAATCGGAAATCAAGAAAAATCTCGGTTGCCACTTTGGGGGTAATTTTCGCGGTGTGATTCGATGTAATTAAATGAGCAAAAAAGAAATATTAAATAAGACCAAAGCATATATAAGGAAGAAAATGGAGGGCGAAGGCACGGGCCATGACTGGTGGCATATTTATCGCGTTTGGCAGACGGCCAAGAAAATCGGACGGGAGGAGAGAGCCAATATGTTCGTGGTGGAACTTTCCGCGCTTTTGCATGACATTGCCGATCATAAATTCCACGGAGGAGACGATACCGCGGGACCGAAAGTGGCGCGCGGGTGGATGGAAAAAATCGAAGTTGATCCGAAATCCGTTGACCATGTTTGCGATATCATCGCCAATATGTCTTTCAACAAGACATTTGATAAACATCAAATTTTTTCTTCAGCGGAATTGAGAGTTGTGCAAGACGCCGACAGATTGGATGCAATCGGAGCGATTGGAATCGCGAGAGCATTCGCGTACGGAGGACATAAGCAAAGAAAACTGTATGACCCGGCGGAAAAACCCATGAAATATAAAAGCGGTGAGGAGTATAGAAAAAATAACGTCGGACACACGGTCAATCATTTCTATGAAAAACTTCTGTTGATTAAGGACAGGATGAATACAAAAACGGGCAAAAGATTGGCGCGAGCTCGCCACAAATTCATGGAAAGATACTTATCGAAATTTTTTGAGGAATGGAAAGGGGAGAGATAGGGGGAGATTGTGTGGCGATAAAGGACTCTCGGATAGTTTTTAGAAAAAAACCGCTTCGCGCCCCTCCCGCGCGCGGGCTCGCTTAATCCTCGGCGTTCCGTTGTCAAGAGTCCTCGTAGCAGACGAGTCGTTGAAAAAATCGTGAAAAAATCGTGGCCACCACGTTTTTGGGGCGATTTTTGTGGTCTAATAATTTGGGCGAGACGGGCGTTTGTCATCAGGGTTGGTCAAAACTGAAGCTGGAAATTTGATTGTTAAGGTTGTAAAATAAACTTATGGAACAGATACTAATATTTATCGCAGGAGTAGCTCTGGGGTTGTGGTTCGGAAAAAGAATTAGGGCGAAGGGGCATGGGGAAGGAGAGAGCAATCTTTCTCGCAATTCCAATTCGGATGGCGATGCGGGAAATCTGTCCTCCCATAACATAAAGAGGGAAACGCGGGTGGAAGAAAATAAAGAGAAGATAATGGGTTTGTTTTCGCAAAAGAGCCAAATCGCCAATGATGATGTGGAGTCATTGCTTTCGGTATCGGATGCCTCCGCCACAAATTATCTGAATTCCCTTGAAGAAGAGGGGAAAATAGTACAAATCGGCAAAACCGGAAGGGCAGTGGAATATAGGCAAAGGAAAATATAGCTTGCTTACCTTGAATTACGAAATGTCTTTTTCGGCACACTTCTCGCGAAACACGAAAATTCTTTGCTAAGAATTTTCTCCGTACGCCGCCCTTCGCGGGCTTCCGAGGTTTCTCTCAAAGTGTGCCTTCAACGCCATTTCGTAATTTAAGGTTGTTTGCTGAAATGTTCAAAATTCTGCTCAATAAACGCCTAATACTCCCCAGTATTAGGCGTTTCCACGCTTCGCTCTTATTGGTCTTTCACGCGCTACACGCTACACGCTACATGCTACACGTTCTTCCCGGCTACACGCTTCCCGTTATACGCTACACGCTTCCCACTACACAATCTTATAATCCATCGTTTTTCTTTCAATATCCGTTCCGACTACTTTGAATTTCACACTGTCTCCAAGAGCGTATTTCTTTTTTGTCTTCTCTCCGATTAGGCAATAGTTTTTCTCGTCCAGTTTCCAAAAGTCGCCTGTAATATCTCTGAGTTTCGCCATACCTTCCGCCCCCGTTTCTTTCTCCGCGATATAAATGCCCCATTCCGTAACGCCGGTAATGACGCCTTCAAATTCTCGGCCGATTTTGTCGCTCATATACTCAACTTGCTTTAATTTTCTGCTTTCTCTTTCCGCCTCCGATGCCGCTATTTCTTTTTCCGTGGAGCGCTTTGCTATTTTTTCCAGACGAACAAATTCATCCGGGCCG
>JAUYJM010000008.1 GCA_030689285.1 bacterium | reverse complement strand
AAGGTTTTGTTTTTGTAAAAATAGCCGTCCCCGAGTAGCCCTTTTTATCGGCCGAATTCCAGTATTCTTCGTATTGAGGCAAGTCAATCACCGACTGACTCTGCTCGGCTTTCGTCTCCTGAAGACAAAGAATGTCGGGGTCGTGTTTTTCAATAAACGGTAAAAAAAGGCCTTTTTTCATAACGGCCCGAATGCCATTTACGTTCCACGAGATTACATGCATATGAATTATTATAACACTAGATTCATCACAGTTTGAATGCGGAAAAAATGGCTTTACATAGCCATTAAATGGCAAAACAAAAAGAATATCTCTTGTTGCTTCCAAGCCCTTGCTTTTTTATGTAAAATATGCTACAATTTTAATATTGTTAACCATTTAAGATTCCGCCAAAAATAAGCGGGAGCTGATAAAAAATATGGCATATAACTGGCTTACATCTTTAATAGCCCTTCTTGTAGGAAGCGTTATTACGATAAACGGCGTAGTAGTCAATTCAGACGACTTGATCGCAAGCGCCACAAGCGCGGTAAACGGGGCGAACTTTCACCAAATTGCTACTGTGCTTGAGGTCTACTATATGGAACACGGAGAGTACCCGAAAGCAACGAGCGGAGAGGAACTTATGGATATTTTTGAAAAAGAAAGTATGATAAGAAATCGCCCGATAGACGCAGACGTTTTTGAGTACAGAACTACTCAAAACGGTAATGATTACATACTCAAGATTAAAAAACAGAAATAAAGACATGAAAAAAATCCGCCCTGCATCGTTGCGCAAGGCGGATTTTAACTTATCCTAATCATGCCACTTGCCGCCGAGTTCTAACAGATGCCAAACCTCATGACCTAATGTTTCAAAATCCGGCAAAGGACGGCCGTTTTTGTCCGTGCCGCCGCTAAAAGGCACGAGTAACTCCCTTTCCTCAATCAAGCATAGGCCTAAAGCGTTTGGTATGTTTGACTTAAGTCCTATTTTCCTAATGGTCTCGGGTTCCTCCAAAACAATGGTGAAACTGTTGGTAACGGTAAATGTACCAGTGGAAACAGGAATATCCGCGATTATCGGCCCCAAAACAGAAGGCAAATATGTTACTTTTTTCCATCCATCAACACGGTCGGGGTGTCCTACACAACCAAAAAGACAAGTGAAGAGCGTTACTGACAACAATGCTTTCATAACAATCCTTTCTGTCAGAAAATTACCAAAATAAGGGGTAAATTGCAATTTCCGAACCTAAACCTTGCAAACTTCTCGTCTTTGTGCTAATATACGGCGTATGTTGACTAAAAATAGGAAACAAAGAATTATAAAAGAGGTTGGTATCCACGACTTGGATACTGGCTCTGCAGATGTGCAGGTCGGTATTCTTACTAAAAGAATTGACGAACTTTCACGTCATCTGAAAAAAAACCCTAAAGATAAGCACTCAAGACGGGGGCTTCTCGGTATGGTGGCAGATAGACAATCTCATTTAAGGTATCTTCAAAAGAAAAACAATCGCAGGTACAACAGTTTGATTAAAAAACTGGGGCTAAAGAAATAAAAAAACAAAACCTCGCATATGGGGTTTTGTTTTTTGTAGTAATATTAATGGAGTTGTTTGAGTAACTCATATTTATCCGTAACTAGAATCATATTATGACAATAATAAAACACAAGGAACAGAGGGTGGGAGTTTTTATAGATACGCAAAATTTATACCACAGCGCGAAAAACCTTTATCACGCGAGAGTTAACTTCAGTCAGGTGGTAAAAGACGTGGTGGGACAAAGGGCGCTTATAAGGGCTATCGCTTATGGTATTCGCACGGAAACCGGCGAAGAAAAGGCCTTTTTTGAAGCGCTTGTAAAGCATGGCATAGAGGCAAAGATAAAAGATTTGCAGATTTTTGCGGGTGGCGCGAAAAAAGCGGACTGGGACGTGGGGCTGGCGGTAGATGCCATAAAAATGGCGCCGAAACTGGATACGGTAATTATCCTCTCCGGAGATGGCGATTTTGTTCCGCTCGTTGAGTATCTGCAAATGAACGAAGGCTGTCTTGTAGAGGTGGTATCCTTCGGTAAATCCACTTCGCAAAAACTCAAAGAAACCGTGGATGACTTTGTTGACCTGGACGAAAATCCGAAAAAATATCTTATAAATTCCAAGCACAAGTAATTTTTTGGTCAAAAACTCAAAGCGCCTGACCAGCGCTTCCAGACCTATCCCCTGACGGCATAATTTTCGGACACGGATAAATTTCTGCTGAAATTTTCCTCGTGCTCGCGCGAGACCGCGCTCGCAAGTTCCGAAAATCATGCCGTCAAGGGATAGGAAGCAGCGCTTATTAGTTGCCGACTGGGGAAAAATTTAGTAAAGTACGGACATTAGAAGCTTAAATGTGACTAGTCTTTTGATATAGGTTTGAAGGACATGCTTTCAAACTTGAGTTCTGAAGGTTAGTCGCAATAATCTCAATTTTCTTCAACCTACGCCAGAGGATTATATGTGCCCATATAATTTAAGCCTTATTTAGGCGCCCCCGATTAGACAGGTTCTTAAATTCAGGAAAACTCTGAAGTAACTTGGAGATTGATTCTAAAATATGAAGACAAAGCAGTATCATATTGAAATCGGCGGCAAAACACTGACCGCAGAATTTACTGATTTGGCCGAGCAAGCAAACGGCTCTGTCATAGTGCGCTATGGCAACACGACCGTTTTGGCAACCGCCGTAATGTCTGAAAAACCGAAGTCTGGCGTTGACTACTTGCCTCTCTCCGTTGAATACGAAGAACGCTTCTACGCCGCGGGAGAAATTCTCGGGAGCCGTTTTATAAGAAGAGAAGGCAGACCTACGGACGAAGCTATACTTTCAGGACGGGTCGTTGACCGTACTATCAGACCTCTTTTTGACCACAAAATCCGTCACGAGACGCAGGTGGTTCTTACAGTACTTTCAATAGACGAGGACGACCCGGACGTACTCGGTGTAATCGCGGCTTCTCTGGCCATCGGAACATCCGACATTCCGTGGAGTGGGCCTGTTTCGGCCGTAAGGATTGCTGATATGGTGAACCCGACTTACGCGCGGAGAGAAAACGCAAAATTTGATTTGCTTGCCTGCGGTAAGGATGGTCTTATAAATATGATAGAAGTCGGCGGAAAGGAAGTATCCGAAAGTGAGATCAACGAAGGACTTGCGAAGGCCAACACTGAAATAGAAAAACTTCAAAACTGGCAGACACAAATCATAAAGGAACTTGGAAAAGAGAAAAGGGTGATTGAAACAGCCGACACACCGAGAGAAGTTTCAGAGCTTTTTTCTATGGAAGTAGAACCGAAACTTTATGACGCGCTTTTTTCCGGTCCGGGAAAAAAGCGTATAAACGCCTTAAAAGGAGCTTGGCTGTCGGTATTCACCGATAAGATGCCCGAACATAAAACCTCGTTCGCTGAAAACCTTTTTGAGGAGAAAATAAACGAGCTGATTCATAAAGAAGCTATTGAAAACGAAAAAAGACCGGACGGCCGCGGTATGGACGAAATACGTCCGTTATTCGCCAAAGCCGGTGGAATATCGCCGATTCTTCACGGTTCCGGTATCTTTTACAGAGGAGGCACTCACATTTTATCCGCCCTGACTTTAGGCGGACCGCAAGATGCCCAGTTTATAGACAATATGGAAGTACAAGAAGGCAAGAAAAGATTTATGCACCATTACAACTTTCCTCCATTCTCTACCGGAGAGACAGGCAGAATAGGCGGCACAAACCGGAGAATGGTGGGACACGGGGCGCTCGCTGAAAAGGCCATCCTGCCTGTAATTCCCGACAAAGAAGTTTTTCCTTATACCATAAGAATCGTCTCTGAAGCGCTGGCCTCAAACGGCTCAACATCTATGGGTTCAGTCTGTGGCTCCATTTTGGCGCTTATGGACGGAGGAGTACCTATAAAAAGGCCTGTGGCTGGAATAGCATCCGGTCTTATGATGGAAATCATTAAACCAGAAAGTTCCAAGATACAAGAAACGAGTTCCGAACAAACTCCAAATCTCAATTCTCAAATTCAAAGTGAAGAATCTAAACGCTACACGCTACACGCTACACGCTACAAGATTTTGACTGACATTCAGGGTCCGGAAGACGAACACGGTGATATGGATTTAAAGGTGGCCGGCACACGAGAGGGAGTTACGGCAATCCAGATGGATGTTAAAGTCTCTGGGATTTCGTTAAAAATTCTTGCGGAAGCTCTTGAAAAGGCCAAAAAAGCCAGATTCCAGATTTTGGATGTTATTGAAAAAGCCATCCCTGCGCCTCGTCCCGACATTTCACCGAACGCGCCTAAAATAATTTCAATTAAAATCAAACCGAAACAAATCGGTATGGTCATAGGCACGGGCGGAAAAACAATAAACGAAATTAAAGAAGCAACCGGCGCTGAAATAGACATAGAAGATGACGGCACGGTATTTATTACAGGTAAGGACGGCGGCGCGGAAAAAGCCAAAGAAATCATTGAGGAGATGACGCGCGAATATAAAGTCGGCGACAGGATGGAAGGAGTGGTTACAAAAATAGCCGATTTCGGAGCGTTTGTGCGAATAAGTCACAACACCGAAGGTCTGGTTCATATATCGGAGCTTGCGCCCTTTAGGGTAAATATGGTTTCAGATATTGTAAAAGAAGGGGATAAGGTGCCTGTAATAGTGAAAGAAATAGACGAAGAAAAAGGCCGTATTCGCCTTTCAATAAAAGATGCCGACCCGAATTTTGCAAAGAAAATGTAACTTCTCCATATTTTCACGACCAGCTAAATTGTACGGTTTTCTTTTGTGTTTCAAATTCGCGCGCTTTCCTAAGAACGAAATTTCTGCGAAAATGTACAGATATGACAGAGTTGCAAAATGACACCGGAAATCGTCGAAAATCTGAAGGGCCTTCTCCCTTAAGAACTTACAAAGGCGACATAGCGGAACTCATAAAAAACGAAAATACGTCGCTTTCCGATATCGCCATTGCGGAACAAAAACGCGCCGCTGAATCAACCGTCCAAAAACCCGACAGGGTTTATCATTCTAAAATGTGGGTCTTTCTTGCGGTCATCCTTATCATGGTTTCAGGAGCCGCGGCAGGAACTTTTTTTATAGTTTCAAAAGACCGAAAAGTTCCGGAAACAGGCGTTCAAAATGTCTTTCCTAGACAGCTTCTTTCAGCGGACTCCAACAAAACTTTAGACCTTTCAAATATGTCTAGACGGCAAATGCTGGAAAGTCTGAAAAAAGTCAGAGACGAAACCAGCATTACTCTTAACAAAGTCTTGGCTATCTATCCGCCTGTTTCAGACGGCCGGATTTCATTTAAGGCGAGCTATTTTATTTCAAACTTTGCTCCTCATTCACCGGAAGACGTCGCGCGTTCCGTCGCGGATAATTTTGTAATTGGTTTTCACTCATTTAAAAAAAACGAGCCTTTTTTGATTCTTAAAACAACCAGTTATCTAAATACTTTTGCCGGAATGCTCGCATGGGAGAGATATCTGGAAGATGATATGGGAGACTTTTTTATCTTTCCTGAAAGGAGAGATGACCGAGTGGCGACAACAAGCAAAGCTTTAGTGGAAAGCTCTAGCGGCTGGAGTGATAAGATTATAAAAAATAGAGATACGCGAGTGCTCAAAAACGGTCTTGGTGAAATTGTGATGCTTTACGCTTTTACCGACAACCAAACCCTGGTAATAACGACAACCCCTGAAACTTTGGAGGAGGTCACAAAACGTCTGTTTGCGATAAAGCTGGTGCAGTAGATAACAGGACGATGACTTGTCCCCGCCCTGATTATGTTTTAAAACTCAAACTAAGGTTGTAAGCCATGGAGCTGTTTGTTATCATTTATAATATGACAATAGATACTATAAGATTTAAAAAAGAACTGGAAACGGAGAGACTTTCTCTTGAAAAAGAGCTGGCTTCTGTCGGCAGAAAAAATCCGGACAACCCTAAAGACTGGGAGGCCACGCCAAGCAAAATGGACACACAGCCGGGAGACGAAAACGAGACGGCAGACACTATTGAATCTTACGAAGAGAATACCGCGATACTAAAACAGCTGGAAACTCGCTACAACGAAGTCATCGAAGCGTTGCGAAGAATTGAAGACGGCGATTATGGTAAGTGTGAAGTGGGGGGAGAGGAGATAGAAACAGAAAGACTTGAAGCAAACCCGGCGGCAACTACTTGTATAAAACACCTGGAATAGACGAATACGCAATACCACTTAAATGTTTTCACGCATCTTTACCGCTCAAGTGTCTTTCTTAAACGCTCAGATCGTTACGGTGGAAGTTGATATCACAAACGGCCTGCATGCTTTTTCAATAATCGGCCTTCCGGATAAAGCGGTGGAAGAATCAAAAGACCGTATCGGTGCCGCCATAAAACACTTGGGATTTACGTCGCCGAAGCAAAAAAATCAAAAAGTGGTGGTATCCTTGGCGCCGGCCGACCTTAAAAAAGAGGGGCCGGCTTTTGATATCGCCATGGCTATGGGATACCTCGTGGCGGCAGAACATATAAGTTTTAACCCTAATGGCAAAATCTTTTTGGGTGAACTTTCTCTGGACGGAAGCGCGCGCCCGATTAGCGGAACTCTTCGTCTTGTGGAGGAAGCCAAAAAACGAGGTTTCAAAGAAATTTTTGTGCCAAAGGAAAATGCTCGCGAAGCCGCCCTTATAGAAGGAATAAAAGTTTTTTCCATCTCTTCTTTAGCGCAGATTCTCGCTCATATCCACGAAAAAGACACTATAGGAAAAGGCGAGGACGAACGACCTCATGAAATCATAAAACTTCCCGCGCAAAAAGTTACAAAGATTGAACGGAACAATAGTTTTTATGACATTGATTTTGCCGACATAAAAGGACAGGAAAGCGCGAAAAGGGGTCTGCAAATAGCGGCGGCAGGCGGCCACAACATTCTAATGTGGGGACCTCCCGGTACAGGAAAGACTATGCTTTCACGCGCCTTCAGACACATCCTACCGCCCCTTTCTTTTGACAAAGTTCTGGAAATTACGGCTATACATTCCATTGCCGGCACTCTTGAGAACGATATGGTAACAGAAGCCCCCATACGTTCGCCGCATCACACATCGTCTTATGTTTCTTTGATAGGGGGCGGAGCGGGAATCCGTCCGGGAGAGGTTACTCTCGCCCATGGAGGCGTGCTTTTCCTTGATGAGTTTCCGGAATTTGATAGAAAAGTGCTTGAAACTCTGCGACAGCCCCTTGAGGAAAAAACGGTTTCAATCTCCAGAGCAAGAGGCACGGTCAAATTTCCGGCTCATTTTATACTTATAGCGGCTATGAACCCGTGCCCTTGCGGAAATTATGGAAACACTAAAGTCAGATGCATTTGCCGTCCGGCAGACTTGGAACGCTATAAAAGAAAAGTGTCAGGACCTATCCTTGACCGCATTGACCTGCATACCGAAGTGGGCACTGTTCCGCATTCCCTTCTCGGAAACAGTGAAAGAAGCGGAAAGACCACCGAAGAAATCTTAAAGGAAGTGTTGTCCGCCCGAGAAATCCAAAGGAAAAGATTTTCGGATAACAGAAGAAAAATAGAGACGAACAGCGAAATGAACGGAAAAGAAATTTATGTATATGTAAATTTATCGCCTGAAGTCAGACAAGAGCTTGAACGTTTTGCGGAAAGATTCAATCTTTCCGCGCGTTCCTACCACAGAATGATAAAACTCGCGAGGACAATAGCAGACCTGGAAAACAGCGAGGAAGTGCTGAAAGACCACATAATGGAAGCGGCGCAGTATAGACCGAAGCAAGTCAATGCGTTTTAAAAGGGGGATATGAATTCAAAGCATCACCCCCATTTCGGCCTTGGCCGAAATGGGGGTGATTTTTAACTCTAAATATTGTTATGTACACGAAAATGGCATCCGGCGTGTTGTGAACAAAGAGTGGGAGAACCTAAGCTTATTAAAATGGATTTTTGGCCCCTCGCACTTCAAAGTGCAGATGCGGTCCGGTGGATTTTCCAGTGGAGCCTACATATCCTATAATTTGTCCTTGGACTACGGTTTGACCCGCGCTTACAATGTTTCCGCTGTTGTGGGCGTAAAGAGTCTGCGTATTATTGTCGTGCTTTATGACAACATAATTTCCATAACCTCCATTCCAACCGTAATCCTTAACAACTATTACCTGACCTGCCGCCGAAGCGACTATTGGCGTACCCGATGGAGCTCCAAAATCCACTCCGTTGTAACCGTGGAGTCCTTGAGTCTTTATGGCACCCGCCACGGGCTTTAGATAATACCCGACATAGTTTACTCCTCCAGTTCCTCTAACGGCGATGCTTGCCGAAGCGAGATTTATAGGCCTCGTAACTTCTCCATCGGGAATCACTACAGTATCGCCGAGCGCCAAAACTTCTGCGTCCGAAAAATTATTAAACTTCATAATTTCATTCTCGTCGGCTTTATACTTCTTTGCGATACTAGACAAAGTGTCTCCTTTCTCAACGGTATGTCTAACTCCCGATATTGGCAATATCACAAGCACCTGTCCTTCGTGTATTACAGAATTATTCAAGTCGTTTGCCCATATTACAGTATTCGTAGAAACACCGAACATTTTTGCGATTTGAGACAACGAATCCGCTTCACGGACAACATAAAGGCCAATCTGGTCTGTTCCTACCGAAGTTTCTTCAATATCGGCTAAAGTCCCTGAAGGTCCGACTTCAGCAAGCAGGGCTGACCCTCCGACTATTGTGATGTCACCGCCTCCCTTTGCGGGATTGGGGTCAAGATTTAAAGCCGCTTTAAGAAGCCCCATATTTTGAGAATTTACCGGACTGGCAGTCAACTTTTCCTCGGCTGCCGACACTGAACTTGAAAAAAGGTGACTTACAAAGGAGAAGAACCCCGCGTAAGCTACGCTTGGGGCGGCAAAAACAACAAAAAAAAGCAGGACGAGGCTCGTAAATCGCCTGAAAGACAACAGAAATTTCAACTTTGTCGCCTTCCTAAAAGAAAACTTGTCTTTAGAGCAGGAAAGGTCTTGTTGTTGAGGTAAAATAAGCCTAAAAATTAAGGGTTATTCCGCGCTCTCCGCATAAAACGGCTTAACAGAGCCGTTTTTACAATCCTTCTGATATGCTGTCAATAGAGTCATTATAGTCATGTGAAGTAGAAAGTCAACCGACCTGTGGATAGCCGTTTAGGTAAACTTAAAGTTTTCCAGCCGAACAGTTTTTCCGGTAATATTCGTAATTCACCACTCCATCTGATATATTGTTATTCGTGAGCTATCTTGAAGGATTAAACGAAAAACAAAAAGAGGCCGTTTTACACAAGAAAGGTCCTCTTCTTGTGCTCGCCGGCGCTGGGGCAGGCAAAACAAAAACCCTGACTCATAGAATTTTTCACCTTATAAAAAGCGGCGTGTTGCCTGAAAAAATTCTGGCTATCACTTTTACCAACAAAGCCGCCAAAGAAATGCGTGAGCGGATAACACACCTTCTTGGCGGCGATTCATCATTTCCAACATTTAACTCTAACTTTCCGCACGTTTCCACCTTTCATTCTCTGGGCGTCCTTATCATTAGGGAACAACATAAATTCTTTAACCTTCCTAAGCACTTTACCATATATGACCGAGACGACTCAAAGCGCGCCATAAGAGAAGCTATGAAAGAAACCGGCATTGACCCGAAATCCTTTGAACCGGGGAAAATCTTGTCAATAATCGGCCGTGAAAAAGGAGACCTTGTCACGGCAAAAGACTATGAGAAAAAAAGTGGAAGAAATTTTATCGCCGCGACTGTTTGTAAAGTCTGGAAAGAGTACGAAAAAATCATAGAACGAGAGAAATCATTAGATTTTGACGACCTCCTTCTAAAAACCGCTCTTCTTTTCAAGACAGAAACCTCTGTACGAGAACATTACCGAAACAAATGGGATTACATCCATATAGACGAGTACCAAGACACAAATGAAGCCCAATATTTTCTGACAAAAGTATTGTCTGCCAGGCATAAAAACATTGCCGTTGTGGGCGATGTGGACCAAAACATATACAGTTTTAGAGGAGCTAGCATAAAAAACATTTTGGACTTTGAAAAAGATTATCCTGAAGCAAAAGTCGTTGTCTTGGAAGAAAATTACCGTTCCACGCAAACGATTTTGACCGTAGCAAACCGCATAATAGCTAAAAACAAAAGACGTAAAGAAAAGAACTTGTTTACTCGGCTTGGAGACGGGGAGAAAATTTCTCTTTACGAGGCGTACGATGGCGCGGACGAAGCGAATTTCGCCGCGTCAAAAGCCAAGGAACTTATAGGAGATCGTAAAATCGCCTCAAGCGATATAGCGGTGCTTTATCGCGCAAATTTTCAAAGCCGCGCTTTGGAAGAAGCGTTTATGAACGCCAATGTGCCATATCAAGTGCTCGGCGTGAGGTTTTTTGAAAGAAAGGAAATCAAAGATATAGTGGCCTATTTGCGAGCGGCTCTGTCGCCGGAAAATTTAACGGATGTAAAAAGGATTATAAACACACCAGCGCGCGGACTTGGCAAAACATCCGTTTTAAAGATTTTTTCGGGACAAAGAGGCGCTTTGCCCTCCGCCACGAAAGAAAAAGTGGACACCTTCTACGGACTTCTGGAAAAAATAAAAGAAAAGGCGGAAAAAGGGAAACTTTCTGAAACTGTGAGTTTCATATTAAAAGAAAGCGGTCTACTGGTTAACTTAAAAAAAAACCGTGAAGAGGATTTAGAAAGGTTGGAAAATATGAAAGAGCTCTCGGTTTTTGCGACGCGTTACGACAACCTCCCAAGCGAAGAGGCAATTGAAAGGTTTCTTACCGACACGGCGCTCCAAAGCGACCAGGATGAACTTGCCGAGAAAAAAGAAGGAGTCAAGCTTATGACGGTTCACGCCGCCAAAGGACTTGAATTTGATACCGTGTTTATTACCGGCCTTGAAGAAGGCCTTTTCCCGCATAGCGGGTTCGGAGAAAACAAAAACAACGAGGAGCGCATGGAGGAAGAAAGGCGGCTCTTTTACGTGGCTCTTACCCGCGCCAAAAGAAAACTTTACCTTTCTTACACAATGGTCCGAACCATTTTCGGCTCTTCCGGTGTTAGCGTACCGTCTGAATTTATATTTGACATTGACGAAGAGTTTATTGAAAGAGAGGAGAGGTTTGAAGGGGGAGGAAAGACTGTATACTTGGACTAAATTCATGGAACACGGGGCATGGAACATGTAACAAAGACATAAGAAAAAACTTTTCTTTTCGTTTCAAAATGTTACATTTTCCTTGTGGCATGTTCCATCGCATGGCAATGAACTACCGAAATAAAAACAAAATCTTAGCAGATAAAGAACGTCTGTTTCCTCGCAAATCATTAGGTCAACACTTTCTCAAAGACCGCAATATCTTAAAAAAGATATCGGATAACGCAAACTTATCTGAAAACGATACGGTGCTTGAAGTCGGGCCCGGAGAAGGGACTCTAACGGAGCTTCTTTTGGAAAAAGCAGGCCGAGTCATTGCGGTTGAAAAAGACGCGCGCCTCATTCCTGTTCTCAAACAAAAATTCGCAAAAGATATATCAATAGGCAAGCTGAAGCTCATTCATGCAGATATTCTTTCCCCTGACACTTCCTTTTTACGTTACACGCTACACGCTTCACGCTACAAGATAGTGGCCAACCTTCCTTACTACATTACCGGTCAATTTTTGCGGAAATTTTTAAGTACCGAAAAACAGCCGGAAATGATGGTTGTTCTTCTTCAAAAAGAAGTGGCAAAGCGGATTGTTGGGCGAGGCGCCTCCTATGCTAAAAGTTTCAGCGAGCCGAAGAAAGAAAGCTTGCTTTCAATAAGCGTCAAAGCGTACGGAAACCCGATTTATGTTGACACTGTAAAAGCCGGAAGTTTTTCGCCGCCGCCAAAGGTGGACTCGGCAATTTTAAAAATAGAAAATATTTCAAAGAAAAACTTTGAAAAAATCTCTGAAGAAAAGTTTTTTGACGTTCTCAAAAGAGGATTTTCTCATCCAAGGAAGATTTTATCCTCAAACTTAAAGGTTTCACCGGAAGAACTTGATAAATTAGGCGTAGATTCAAAATGCCGCGCTGAAGACTTGTCACTGGAGAATTGGAAAGCGATATGTGATAAAATCTAGATATGTTTTTATTTAAAATGAAAATGTTTCGCCTCTTTCTAACCTTGAGTGTTTTGAGTGTATTTGCGATACCTTCTCCGGCGTTCGGAGTTCTGCCTCTTACAATGTATTCGTGTAGAATCGGACTTTGTATAGGCGGTATGGTAAACACTCTTGTGTATTGCGATGAAGGAGTGTGGGTAAATGGCCAGTTTATGTATGTATACGGTACCATCCCTTACCTCTATTACGGCATATTTCACCCAGGGCAAAATGTGGTCGGAACAGCAGGTGGGTTTCTGACCTGCACGGTAGGAATTTACACGATAGGAGGGGGTCTTATGGTTCTTCCAGTAACTGGTACCAGTGGATAAAGAGCTAAAATGTTTAAAAATACGACAATAGTAAAATTTGTTGTCATTACTTTGGTTGTTCTTATGGGTACGGTTTTTCTGGTTTTTAGACACACAAAACAAATCGTATCGGAACACAACGACAGACAAGAACAGACCGAAAAAATCGTTTTAGTAAGTGTAAATACGGATTCCGACTCCGACGGCTTGAAAGACTGGGAAGAAGAACTGTGGGGTACTGACCCGTTTAACCCAGATACGGATGGAGATGGGACCAGCGATGGGGACGAGATTAGAGAGGGGAGGGATCCGAGACTAAAGTGGCCAAACGACAAACTGCCGGAAGACTACACACCCCTTTCAATAAAAGAAGAGAAATATCTTATAAACAGCGATTCTGTCAATACTTCTTATTTAAACTCTTCCGAAGAAACGGACGTAAAAAATGAAAAGAACCAAAGCCCCTTAAAAAAATATGGCAATAATATGGCCTCTATAATAGTCAGTTATCGCCAGAAAATGACGGTTGAACCTAAAATTTTCAGTGAATTCATACAAAACCCTTCCGATAAAGAAATACGCTCCGACATTGCCGATCTAGCGGCAGAATACGCCGTTTTCAGTGAGAAATTCAGTTTGATTTCGGCGCCAGAAAAAGCGGAATCTGAACACAACACCTTTTCCCAAAAATTTATGAGAAGAGTTGCCGAAATAAAGAGCTTGTCTGTAAAACCCGCGGAAAAAGCCACAAGCGAGCTTTTTTCAGCCTACAACAGCGCCACTCTGGACCTTGAAAGTTCGCTTCTGGAGATGGCGTTTTTTTTAAAAGCCAGTGGAATAACATTTAACCAGAACGAAGACGGGTATTTATTCACTTTAATGGCAAACTATAGGTAAAACAAACATTCGTTATATAATAACGTAATGAAAAACATCCTTCGCGCGCTTTTGCTCATAGTAATCGTTTTTTTGTTTGTGTGGCTTGCTCAAAGCAAAAACGACATTTTAGTTACCGCGGAAAAAAAGACTGACGTGCCGGCTTTCGTAACCTCTGATTCCGACAACGACGGCCTTAAGGACTGGGAAGAGGAGCTTTGGGGCACAGACCCGTTTAACCCAGATACGGATGGAGATGGGACCAGCGATGGGGACGAGATTAGAGAGGGGAGGGATCCGACAAAACCTGCTCCCGGGGATGAGCTCTCAAAGGAGGAAATTGAAAAAAAAGTTAACGTGGAAGTTGAAACCGACTTAAACGCCACCGAAAAATTTGCCAGAGAGTTTTTTGCGACTTATGTGGGAGACAAAAGCGGACAAAATCAAAATCCGATATACGACACTACTCTTGGTGGAGTTTTAATTAGCTCAAACATCATCTCAAATATCAAAGAGTACACCGCCAAAGATATAAAAATCACCTCGTCAAGGAGTGTTTCAACCCTGAAAAGCTATGGAAATGCTTTTGGTAAAGCCTTGAAGGAAAGCACCCCGGAGGGGGCGGAACATGAGCTTTTGATTTATCAAAGAGCGATAGAGGGAGACGACCCGAGCGAACTTGAAAATTTAAAGATAATTGTTGACGGATACAATGATTTGCAATCAAGACTGCTTAATATAACGGTCCCGATAAACGCCGTTTCCGCTCATATACGCTTTATAAACTCAATAACCCTTCTTATGGTAAGTCTTGAAAGTATGACGCAAAGTTTCAACGACCCTGTGGGGGCTCTCCAGGGAATCAAGTATTATCCTACGGCGGCAGAGGCAATGACGACGGCCACAAAAGATTTAAAAACTCTGTTTTCTCAAAACGGAATTGTTTTTACACAGAGTGACGATGGTTACTATCTTGTTAGTAGTATATAATTAAAATTAATTTAGGTTAGAGTGGATTAGAATAACGCGCCGAAAATCTGAGTGGTATTAGTCTCTGGCAAGCCGTATGTTTGTAAATCTCTAATCGCAATTAAATTGCGCGAGGATGCCTAAAAAGTTTCAATCGCTTTTTCACGCCCTTAGATTCTGTCAAATTTTTACAGAGGCGCGCGACAAATGTTAAGTGATTTTAAATGAAAGAATTTTGGAAAAAAACTATCGCGGCAGTGCTTCTCGTTTCAATCATAGCGCCGAGCATTCTTTTGCTTCGTCCAGAGCGGTCAGAGGCCTTAGTAGATTGCCTGGCGGGGCTTGCGGAGCTTGGAGGGCTTCTGGGCGCGGCTAACAGCGCCGTTTCCGTGCCTGTGGGAGACGCGGGGAATCTGGCGGCCAACACCCAAACATCCGTCCAGCAAACAGGAGCGACTATCAAGGAATGCGCGCTAGACTTCTTAGTCAACAACCTTGCCAATACTTTAATAAGAAACTTCACAAGAAGCGTGGTGAACTGGATAAACAACGGTTTCAACGGCTCTCCCGCTTTTGTGACCAACCCCGAGGGTTTCTTTGGAAACGTGGCTGACGAGGTGTTGGGACAGGAAATATACGGACTCGGAGCAATAGGTGAATTTATCTGCAGTCCGTTTGATTTTGATATTCGTATTGCTTTAGGACTGTCATTCGGCACACGCGGCAGGGACGAGGTTGTATGCCGTTTGTCTGATGTGCAAAAGAACTTTCACAGAGCATTTGTCGGCGGCAACTTCGGAGGACAAGCCGGCTGGCAAAACTGGTTTGATTTAAATTATTATCCCCAAAACAACCCTTACAGCACCTATTTGCAGGCTTCAGCTGGTATAAGAGCGAGCATTGTTAATGCTCAAGGCAGGGAAATAAATCTTCTTGGTCAAGGGAGGGGTTTTTTGCCATTCAGAAAATGCATTCGTTATTCTGAATCGGTGCCAACGGCGGTAGGCAGACAAAAATCTTGCGAAGAATACGAAATCAGAACACCGGGAACCGTCATTGAAAATACCTTAAACGACCATTTGGGCAGTGAAACCAGACGGCTTGAGGTGGCAGACGAAATAAATGAGATTATCGGCGCCTTAGTAAATCAGGCGGTTACACAGATATTCAGCGGCGCCGGAGGACTCTTGGGCTCTTCTCGCGCGAGCCAGAATGGAAACAACTCGTATTTGGGACGACTTGCCAGTGGAGACGTAGTGGCAGATTACAACCAGAGTCTGAATCTGGCCAACGCAACCCTTCCTTTCGGTATCAGTCTGACCTGCGACGAGTACTGGAACAACAACTACACCACGACAAGCGACGGTTTGGTGGAAGTTTACGTAGGAACATCTGACCCTATGCACGACGGCGCGGCTAGACATTTAAACTCAAGAGGAGAAAAAATCGCCTATTTTACTCCTCAATACAAAAACGACAGGACACAATGGACTTCAGACGACCTTCTTTCGGTGGAAGCGTATTGCGCAAACCAGATAGTGGATGGGCATGCTTCCGGCTTTACATCAGACGACTTGCTGTTTGACCCGAATAGTTTCGGTTTTGAGGATGAACCCAGTTTCAGCGCCGAAGGGGCCATCAGAGAAAGAAACGTGGCTCAAGGCAAGGTTACCAGGCAGTCCAGTATATACACCGGAGGGAGCTACATTAGATCGTCCAGAAACGCGGTGGACGGAAACATTTTAGGAAACGACAATTTTGGTCTGTCCTTAACACAAAAAGGTTCTAGAGAGTGGTGGCAAGTGGACTTAAGAGACCCTAAAAAAGGAGTAACCGATTGGGAAATTTCTCAAATAAGAGTTTACGGTTCAGGAGTTAGGGGCTATACAATATCAAGTCAGGGACTGTTTAAAGTTTATCTGACAACCGCCGACCCTGAAAGTATGTCGTATGCCGAACTTGAAGCGGCGGATGATATTGTTGTTTTTGAGGCGCAGGGACGCTTAAACCCCGACCAAGGAGAAGAGTTTGTGCAGTTTGACCTGCCTAAAGTAGGCGGCAGTTATCCTATAGGCAGCTATGTGAGGGTATCACAGATGGCAGGTAGCGGAACAGACTGGCTGGGAATAGCCGAAGTTCAAGTATTGACACCGGAAAATTCCAGTGGACAAACTGCGCCGAAAAATACCGGCCCTGCTATATCTATAAACCCCTCCGCG
>JAUYJM010000007.1 GCA_030689285.1 bacterium | reverse complement strand
AAAGAAGCATTTTGAAGAAAGCACAAAACGGCTCATAAAGAGGTTAAAACTCAAAAAAGGGGACCTTGTCGTTGATATCGGTTCAAACGACGGCACGTGGCTTGAATGTTGGCGGGGTACCGGCGTAAAAACACTCGGTGTTGACGGGGCTAAGAACCTTGCGAAAATCGCCAACAAAAGAGGATTGGAAACTTTGCCGAAGTTTTTTAATGAGAAAGTAACAAGAGAGATTATCGCAAAACGAGGGTATGCTAGTCTGGTAACTGCCGCCGGCGTATTCTTTCACTTGGAAGAGCTTCATTCCGTTACAAAGGGTATTGCGGAGCTTATCGGTGAAAATGGAGTGCTTTGCGTACAGGCTATTTACCTGGGACAAATGATAAAGATAGGGGCTTTTGACCAGATATACCACGAACATCTGACTTACTGGACTCTTTGTTCCATAGAAAAGCTTCTAAGACAGTACGATTTGGAAGTTTTTTCTGTTGGGTTTTTACCGATACACGGCGGTTCCATTGAGTATCTGATTGCAAAAAAAGGGACAAGACGCGCGAGTCCCTCGGTGGCAAAGATGAGAGAGGACGAAAAAAGGCGAGAGCTTGGCAAATTCGCCACATATCAAATGTTTGCTCGGAGGGTAGGGAAAATGAAAAGCAAACTCCTATCTATTTTAAAAAAATTTAAAAAAGAAGGGAAAATAGTTTACGCGCTCGGCGCCCCGATTAAGGGTTCCACAATGCTGAATTCTTTTGGCATCGGACCAGATTTGGTTTCGGCGGCGGTTGAAGTAAATCCGCTCAAAATCGGAAAGTACATTCCCGGCGTCAGAATTCCGATTTGGGATGAGAAGAAGACTTTGCCGCCGGACGCCTTTTTAGTTTTGGCTTGGAATTTTTTGCCGGAGCTTTTGAAAAAAATGAAAAATTACATAAAATCCGGCACTGTTTTTATAGTACCCGTGCCGAAACCTTGCGTAATAGATAAAGATAACTATAATAAGTTCGTATGAACATTTTAGTGACAGGTGGCACGGGGTTTCTGGGCAGGCATTTAGTTCCTCATTTGGAAAAAGGAGGGAATAAAGTTACAATCATAAATTCTAGAAATTGCGATTTGCGGGAGAAAAAAAACCTTCTTCAGTTTAAGGGTGAGAAGTTTGATAGAATTTACCATCTTGCGGCTTGGACCAAAGCCGGTGATTTTTGTCTTTATCATCAGGGAGAGCAGTGGATTATAAATCAAGAGATAAACACGAATATGTTGTGGTTTTGGAAAGAATTTCAGCCACAGTCTCTTATGATAGCCATGGGTACGAGTTGTGCTTATCCGGATGGCGACCAGGCGCTTAAAGAAGACGATTATATGAAGGGGGAGCCGCCCAAAGACCTTTATACTTACGCCATGACAAAACGAATGCTTCTTTCCGGTCTTCGGGCGCTACAAAAACAGTTTGGTATGCAATATCGCTACTGTATCCCTTCAACTCTCTACGGTCCGCTTTTTGAAACAGGAGACAATCATTTTATCTTTGACCTAATCAAAAAGATTTATGCGGGGGTTAACGGGGATCATCCAGTAGTGCTTTGGGGAGACGGTCATCAGGTTAGAGAATTGATTTTTGCTTCGGACGCTGTTCGTCTTATTGAAGCCGTGGTAGAGAAAGGTGAAAGCGATATTTTCAATCTCGGCAGTGGAGAAGGACAAAGCATTAGGGAATACGCGGCGGCCGTAAGCGATGTTTTGGAATACGATTCTAACAAAATTAAGTACGATACTGAAGCAAAATATATTGGAATGCGAAAAAGAGTTCTGGATACAAAAAAAACCAGAAAACTTCTCCCCGATTTTAAATTTACGGCTTTTAGAACAGGCCTTGCCGAAACCGTTTTATATTACAAATCAATAGCCGCTTAATCTGTATGCTTACGGAAATTTTATGAAAATAAAAAAGACTGAAACTAAAACTGCGATGCGAATGAGGTTATTTACGCCGTCTTGCAACCTTAACACCGTAAAAGACGGGCGAGGTGCCATTTTTTCTTTTGTGCCGGATCAACCTATAGCGGAGTGGACTCATCAGTTTATAAAAGCCGGAAAAATCCGCGGCAACCACTGCCATCCCGAATTTGACGAGTACATTATGCTTGTGGACGGCACCGGGGTTGAGGTGGAAAAAGATTTAAAAACCGGCAAGGAGTATTTCATTGAAATGAGCAAAGGGACTTGCGTCTTTATTCCAAGAAACGTTTACCATGTTTTTTTGGCTGTTACCGACTGTCAATCGGTGTCGTTTTTGACCAAACGCTGGGACGACTGCAAAGAGCCGATCAGGCATGAAAACTTGGGACTCGGCCAAGGAGACCACGGCGACCCTCAAAGCTCGTTCTTCAAGACGCAAAGTAAAGACAGCAAACATGTCTGAAAGTTTACCGATAAAATTTGGAATTATCGGATGCTCAAGGGTTGCAAAGAAAAGATTTTTGCCTGCCGTTGTTTCTTCCAAAAAGGCAAGATTGCGCCATATCGGAAGCAGAAATCTTGTAAGGGCTGAAGAATACGCAAAAGAGTTTGGCGCGGAAAAGGCGGGATTTTACGAAGACGTACTAAACGACGAGGAAGTATCGGCCGTATACATCTCTACTCCTCCACCTCTTCACTTTGAGTGGGTCATAAAAGCGGCTGAAGCGGGGAAACATATAATCTGCGAAAAACCCGCGTTTTTAAATCTGGCGGAAGCAAAAGATGCTTTAGAAATCTGTAGAGAAAAAGGGGTTAGAATTTTTGAAAATTACGCTTTTTTGTATCATCCGCAACACGCTATCGTCAGAAATTTGTCGGAAAAAATAGGAAAAATAGGGTTTTTTGACGCTCATTTTACTTATCCGCTTCCTGATGCGGGAGACATCAGACTTAAAGCAGAGCTTTTGGGAGGAGTTTCTTACGATTCGCTCGGTTACCCCATTGTCGCGGCGATATTTCACCTGGATTCTTTGCCTCACAAGGTTTTAGGGAAAGAAGAAATAAACAAAGATTTGGATATTGATGTAAGCGCGGAAGTTGAACTGTTTTTAAGCGGGGGGGTGAAAGCCAAATGCAGGGCGGCGATGGGCGAAGAATACTCGTCTTTTTACAAACTTTACGGTGAAACGGGAAGTTTGGAAGTTTGCCGCGCGTTTTCTGTCAACGTGGATAAACCCACCAACGTTATTTTAGAAACGAAAAATGTAAGAAAGAATATTTTTGTAAAACCTGCTAGTCAGTTTTTGTTAGCCATCAATGATTTCTGCGAAGGCGTTTTTAATAGCAGTTACGGTAACTTTGAAAAAGATATTTTAACCAGAGCAAAAGTTATGGAAGCGGTTAGGCGCTCTATGAAAAGATAATCTGCGCGCCCGGAGCGTTTAATTTAACCGGTAAAATGTTTTTTTTCTGAAAAAGCTTTGCGAGTTTGGGATGGAGTCCGTGTTCCGCAAAAAACAAAAGAAAACCGCCTCCTCCCGCTCCCAGAAGCTTTCCCCCCAAAGCTCCGGCTTTAAGGCCTTTTTCGTACATTTCGTCTATTGCTGAGTTTGATACGCCTCCGTCTAAAGTCCTCTTTTTTCCCCACGCTTCACCCAAAAGTTCGCCAAATTTTCTCAGTGGTTTGTTGTTGACTAAAATGTCTCGGCCTTCGTAAGCCATTCTTTTCATATCCTTTAACGCTTGCGTGTTTTCTTTTATTTTTTTTAACTGATGGGCTGTTATTTCGGACGCTTTTCTAAGTTTTCCCGTATAGACAATAAAGACATAAGATTCCAGTTCTGCAAGTCTTCTCGGAGATAAAGCAATGCGGTTTACCACAAAATCCTTCTCGGTTTGAAACTCAATAAAATTCAATCCGCCATAAGCTGCAGCTATTTGGTCTTGGCAACCGACTTTGTCTTTAACCATATTTCTTTCAACATAGATAGCTTCTCGGGCAAGGTCTCGCGGAGAGATCCACTTATTATTGAAGCAATGCAAAGCTTGGAGCACGGAGACCGTAAGCGATGACGAAGTGCCGAGGCCGCTATACGCGTGCGTGTCAAAAATGCTGTGGAGCGCCAAGTCTTTCTTTATGCCGCACCGTTTGAGACATTCTCTGAATATCTGATGTTCAATTTCATTGACGTTCTTGACCAGTTCTACACTGCTGTATGAAAGGCGAATGGCATATTCAAACATATAGCTTAGAAATCTGTTGGCCGTTACATAAGTGTATTTATCTATCGCGGTGGAAAGCACGGCGCCTCCTTCGTTTAGGAAAAATTCGGGGTGGTCCGTGCCACCGCCAAAAAAACTTATTCTAAGCGGAGCTCTGGAGATTATCATATCGTCTTTAAAATTTGAGAAGACATCTTCAAAGCGGAGTTGTATCTCTCGGGTACTCCTATGTCTATCAATTGAATATCTGTTTCCAAACCATAACATCGGTCTCTAAAAATTTTTGGAAAAACCTCATTCTCCAGCGAAAAAGAATTCTTTTGAGGGAAAAAAGCCGATACTTCACGGCTCATTATGTAAGTACCGGCATTTAACCTTATGTTTTCGGGAGCGTCATTTTCGGTCTTTTCGCGCCAGTCTATTATCTTGTTTTGATTATCTAAAAATACCACGGTTCCGCCGTTTCCGATATAACCTCCAGTTACAAAGAGTGACATAATTCCGCCATTCACCGTATGAAAATCAAGAAGGTCATTAAAGTTCGGATTAAAGACCATATCGCCGTTCATAACGAAAAAAATGGAAGTCTTAATATGGCGGTCAAGGGCTTTTTTGATGGCGCCTCCGGTGCCAAGAGGCGTATCTTCTTCGGAAAAAGTCACTTTGTAACCGCATTTTTCGCAATGCTCCTTAACCTGTTCTTTCATAAATCCCACGCTTAAGATGATTTTTTCAAAGCCGTTTTTTTGCAAAAGTTCCATTGTTATATCCAGAAGAACTTTTTTATGAAAAGGAACAAGAACCTTTGGGCGGTCCGGTATGAGTCTCCTTAAACGTGTGCCTAAACCTCCGCACAGGATAACTATTGGAATGTCTTTCAGCATTTTAAAGTTAGACGTTAGAATATAGGTTGTTCTTAATAATCGTGTAGCCTTTTATGAGTTCTGTGACACCGCGGTTTAAGTCCCACTCGGTTTTGAAGCCGGTTTTTTCAATTCTTTCGTTAGAAACGATGTAGTCGCGCTTATCAGGGTCCTCTCCGACAGGCGCTTCCATATAGGTAAATTTTGGCAGGTGTTTTTTTATAACTTCACACAGTTCCAATTTTGACAGGTTTGCGTCGCTTAACCCCACGTTATAGGGCCGACCCTTCATTTTGCCGAAGTTTTTCAAACCGTGTAGAAAAACCCTGGCCACGTCTTGTATATGGACATAATTTCTCTTGAAATGCCCTTCAAAAATCACCACGGCTTTATCCGTAACGGCTCTATATACGAAGTCGTTGACCAGAAGGTCCGTTCGCATTCTCTGCGACATACCAAAAACGGTTGCCAGTCTGAAACTTAAACTATTTTCTCGGGATAACGCCACTTTTTCGGCTTCTACCTTTGTTTGACCGTACAAAGAAATAGGTTTCAAGGCGGAATTTTCAGTGCAGAATTTCCCTTTCTCGCCTATGCCGTATCCGCTATTGGTGATGGGAATAAGAATTCTCTGATTTTTGCGAGCGAGACGGCAGAGAGTCTTTATGGCGCCCAGATTTGTGGTTTCTGCGGCTTCTTTGTTCTGTTCGCAGAGCGGAGCTCCCACAATAGCCGCCAAAGGAATTATTATGTCTGCTTTGGCGAGCAAGGGTTTTAGAACATCCTCGTCTCGGCAGTCGCCCCTTTTAATTTCAAAGTTTTTATATTTACAACAATCAAGAAGGCTGTTTTGGCGAAACATAAAATTATCAAGCGCGATTACATCGTAGCCATTTTCCAAAAGATATGGCGTGAGAACCGAACCTATGTATCCGGCGGCGCCTGTAATGAGAATTTTTTCGGCCATAAATATAGTTTACAATCAATACGCAGATTACTTTCTTTTCCAGAATTCGTTTCTTGGATACTGTTCGCCGCGTTCGCCAACTCCGATAAGTTCATCAGTGTCAAACAGTTGAAAATTTACCGAAAGATTTTTGTGTATGAGTTCTTCGGCGGTTTTGGAGCCAATCTCAACCAAAATCTCTTTTACGCTATGAAGAGAACTGTTTGTTATTATTTCCGTTTCCGCTCCATCAACGTCAATTTTCAGATATTCAGGAGGAGGAAGTTTCAGAATGTTTTCCAAATCGTCTATTGAGAAAGCGACCAAATCAATGGCGCGGTTGCTCTCCGGCTTATTGCCGTGATTGGCCGAACCTGAATAAATAGAACTCAATGAAAAATTTTTTATACAGGTTTTTCCAAGTATCGCCAGCGGAAAAGGCGTAACATCGCTTTCGTTCAGCATTACATTGTGGCATAAGGTTCTGAAATTTTCAAAATGAGGTTCAAAAGCGTAAACTTTCAATCCCTGCTTTTCCGCCATAAAAGCAAACTTGCCTATATGGGCGCCAATGTCGTAAAAAACCCCTTTTTTACCCTCTAACCATTTGCGGGTTTTGGGTTCGTGGTCATAAAGTCCTCTGGCATCTCGCCAGTTTGTGATTATACTCCTGCCCCCCGTGTCAAAAGGAGCTGTAACCATTCTAGCGCTCTTTAGTATGACTAGAAGAGCGTCTTTAGGCGAAAGTCCGTATTTTCTCAGGTTTTTGTAATTTTTGATACGCTTTTTCAAAAGCATATGTCGTGTATAATATCATACATTATGCAGGCGGAGAATATAGTCATTCACCACATTGGGGGCCGTGACGGAAGGAGGAGTTTTCCGCTGCTTCCGCGCTTTGAGCGGGACTTTGTAAACGTCCTGTACGATGCCGACCCAAGCTGTGCCGAGCAGATGGCTTCTGCCAATAAAAAATTGAAGTCCAAACTCATAGTTTTGCCAAAATGCGTCGGCGGCAAAAATGGCGCAGAAATTTTCAATATAAACTACGACCCATATACAAGTTCACTGCGAGCGATATCGCCATCTAAAAAAAATTGGTATTTTTATTTTAGAAAATGGAGACAGGACGTAATACTGGGCGAAGTAATGAGTCCAATGGAGAAGATGGAGGTAAAAGTCACGACCATGGATGAACTTCTTATAAATAATAAGAAAATCCCTCCGCCGGACTTTTTGTCTCTAGACACGCAAGGCACGGAATTTGAAATCTTAAGAGCTTCCTCTCAGATTTTAAAAGAAAATGTGTTGGCTGTAGTTTCAGAGGTGAGTTTTCAAGAAATATACAAAAAACAAAAACTGTTTGGCGACGTAAGCAAACTGCTTTCCGACCAAGGCTTCTTTTTTGTAAAATTTACGAAATATATTTTGGACTGCTCGCCATTCCGCTATCCCAAAGGGTTGAGAGGCGAGGGTTTCCAAACTGCGACCGATGCCTTGTATTTACGTAATATTAAATCGGTTCTGCGCGTTAAAAACAAAAAGAAGCGTGTTCTTATGCTTGAGAAACTGGCTTTTTTCGCTTGCGTTTTCGGTCAATTTGAGTATTCTTTGGAATGTTTAAATACAGCTTATGAGGCATCCGCGGTTTCTTCGCGTGGGCTCGTCTACCAGCGATTTTTGAGAAAACTCTATCGCGCTTCAAAACAAGTGCCACAGGTTTTCGCGCCTACTTTTAAAGAAGAATTTACGTTTGAACAAAGCAAGGCTCGGTTTAATGGAAAAGCCGAACTTGATGAGAGAATTGAGAAGCCCGCGTCTCCTAAAATTTTTCGGAAGACGCCTGACACTTCTGTGGAAAAGCTCTTAAGAAACCACGGCTTATTAAAACAAGCAGATGCCTTAAAATGCAACAGACTTTTATGACGCCGCTACCTCCAGGAAAAAATCTCGCTCTTGTAAGCATAGGTCTTCCGACTTATAACAGGGCGACACTTTTACCTAAAGCGATTGACGCGCTTTTGAACCAAACTTACAAAAATATTGAACTTATTGTTTCCGACAACGCTTCCTCGGACGATACTGAAAAGATAATGGAAACATACGCGAATCGCGACCACCGTATTCGCTATATACGCCAAAAGCAAAACATAGGAGGTAATCCAAACCATGAATTTGTGGTAAAACAAGCGAAAGGCGAGTATTTTATGTGGGTGTCCGATGATGACTGGTGGGATAAAA
This sequence comes from bacterium, assembly GCA_030689285.1. Lineage (GTDB taxonomy): Bacteria > Patescibacteriota > Minisyncoccia > Phycocordibacterales. The sequence continues at coordinate 28,417 of JAUYJM010000007.1, read as the reverse complement.
GGTTTGTTGAGGAACTTACGAACGCTTTGGAGTCTAATCCGGACTTTGGCGTGGCTATGAGCCACTACATAATGCGATATGTAAAAGACGGAGTTCCTATAAGAGACGAAGAGAGAACGCATGACCTAACGAGTGCCTCATACCAAGACAACTTCAAGATGCATTTTCGGGGCAAAAAGGGTCCTATATTTTTTTTCGGACTCTACAGGACCTCGTTTTTAAAAAAAATCTTGAAACGTCCTTTTAAGGCCACGATGCACGGTCCCTTGCTTTTTCTTTCTGAAGTGGCTCTTAGCGCAAAGATGTATTCCGTGCCAAAAGTTCTTCATACACGTTTTCAGGATATCCGTTCGCGTTTGGAAAGGCATCCAGACCACCCTCATACGCTCATAGAACACGGTAATTTTCCGGTGACGCAGTATATATTTACCGTATTCATTTGGATATGGACATCATCCGAGATCGCTTTTAAGAGAAAATTTCTAATGTTGAAGCCGTGGAGCAGGCGAGTTTTAATCAAGAAGAGAAAAATAGCTATGGAATTTTGGCGGTTTTTTTCTAAAAAGTTTTTACCGTTTAACAAAAATACGTAAAGATATATGTATTTTTAATCTTGTCCAATGGCGCATTCTTTTTTCAAAAAACATAAGGCGATATTTTTTTTGACTTCAGCGGTTGCTGTCTTGTACGGCTTTCATCATTTATTTTTTTATATTGAGGCCGGAAAAAATTCGGATATTATTTACGCGCCCACGATAATCGGAATTGACGAAAAGTATCACACTATCGCAAGGGCAAAAGAGGTGTATCTGACCGGAAGGGCGAGCGGGGATATAAGTTTGTATGAATATCAGGGTTCTCCGACCGTGTCTCCTCCCGCCCCTCATTATATTTTGGGTTTTCTGGCTAGACTTTTTGGAAGCGTAAACGTCGCTTTCATATTTTCTTCCGTTTTCTTTCCCGCGATGGCATTTTTGGTTTTATACTTTCTGTTTTACGAACTTTTTTCAAAAAGGCTTTTGTCAATCGCCTTCGCTTCTTTGAGTCTTATCTTGCCGCGCTATCTTTCTTTTTTTCCGCCTTTGGACGACTACGGCAGAGCGTGGTTTTTCAGCCATCTAGTCAATCCGCAGTATCGCCTGTATTTCAACCGCTTTGAGGACCCGATGCTTACTGCGGTGTTTTTCTTCGTGGCGCTTTATCTTTTAGTTCGCGCTTTTAAGAGAAATGAAAGATGGATGCCTTATCTCGCTGGCATCGCGGTCGGTTTTCTCTTGTATGTCTATTTTTATTACGCGGTCTATACCGCCACCGCGCTGTTTTTTATCGTCATTGCGTCCTTGTTTCTCAAAGAAAAGAAGATTTTAAAAATTGCTCTTGTTGTTTTCGCGGTGTCGGCTCTTATGGTTGTTCCGTATTTCATCAATTTCTACGAATTGACGCGTCTGCCTGGCTACAAAGACATTTCTATACGTATAGGCCCGGAGCATACTTTTAAGCCGTTTTTCTACCCGAGAGTTTTATTCGCTTATTTTCAGCATACCGCGCTAGCCGCCCTTCTTTTTTGGCTTTTTAGAAAAAAAGACAAATTCGCGGCGATTTTTCTCGTTTCTCTGCTTTTGCCGGTTTTTATCGTTTATAACATTCAAGTGGTAACCGGCTTTAACCCTCAGCCCGACCATTGGATCAAACCGAGGCAGTTTGTTTTAAATATGGCTTTCTTTGCTCTTGCTTTAGCGTTGTTTCAAAAGTACAAAGAAAAACTTCTTCCGTTACAAATTTCACTGGCAACTGCATTCTTTAGCGGCTTTTTTCTGGCGCGAGCCATAACAACTGAAAATTCTAAAGTTAAAATTTATTCACTGGTTTTAGCGTTCTTTTTGGCGCTTTTGGTTTTAGGACTTATGGTTTTGTCAAGAAAAGGAAAGTTTAACGCAGAGAAGGTTGCGGAGGCGAGTTTGGTCTTTGCCATAGCATTTCTTTTTCTGAAGGGGGTTGACATAGAAAGAAGGTACATATCTTCAAATCTAAACGGCGGCGCTTTTATCTTGGCGGAAGAATTTGGGAGCTATGAGTGGATACGCGAGAACACGCCGAAGGACTCCGTTATAGGCACGCCGTCTTTTGTCTCAAATACTTTGCTCAAGCATTTTACTGACAAAAAGATTTACGTGCCGGACGGTTATGACACGGTCGCGGCAAACGACGAGATAGCGGACAGATTTTTCCAGATAAGCAAGGTATACGGAATTGGGGAGGGGGAGTTCGGAAGATTTTTCGCCACTGGCGGTCGTATTCCGGAAAATGAAGACAGAACAGGAATATCCTACCTTTTTGCCGACCAGTTTAGAGCTGAACAGCCCGGGGTGATTTTCACAAACCGCGGCTACGGATTTCCTGTCTGGAGTGGGGAGAGGCATAGCGCCTTTGTAAGACGGTACGAAGATTTTTTGAAAAGCGGAAAAACATTGCCCTACAAGCTGGACTATTTGTATTTCGGCGAGCGCGAAAAAGCGATAGCCCGCGATCCCGCTAAATTAAACACTGACCTTGAGATAGTTTATGATGCAAACGGCATCAAGATTTACAAGTTGCCCGGCGAATAGTTTTTCTATAATTTTTTCATAATTCTGGCGGAGCTCTCAACAAGCGGCTTGAAACTGACATTGGCGCGTGATACTCTTTATACGATGAGTTTCTCTCCCAAAGCATCTGCTAAGAGGAAAATTTCTTTTGTTTTGCCTGTTTATAACGAAGAAGGGAACATAAAAGCCCTTTTTGAAGAGTTGCTTAAAGTGTCCGCGTCGCTTTTGCCGAAATACGACAGTGAGTTTATTTTTGTAAATGACGGTAGTCGCGACAATTCCATTCACCTTCTTAAGGGTTTGTCAGAAAAAGATGGCAGAGTTTTTGTGGTGGATTTTTCCAGAAATTTCGGTCATCAAGCGGCGACTACGGCGGGTCTTAACCACTCTTCCGGGGACGCGGCTATAATAATGGATACGGACCTTCAGGACCCGCCCGAAGTCGCTCTTCTGCTTGTGAAAAAATGGGAGGACGGTTTTGACGTGGTGTACGCCAAAAGAAGAAGCCGAAAAGACAGCGTCTTTAAAAGATTTACCGCTTTCGCTTTTTACAGAATTCTAAACGCTCTTTCCGAGGTGCCGATACCGACAGACACTGGGGACTTCAGACTTATGGACAGAAAAGTTTTAAACGCGCTGTCTGAAATAAAAGAAACAAACAGATTTTTGCGCGGACTTACGTCATACGCCGGATTTAACCAAACAGGAGTTCTTTTTGACAGAAACGAAAGAAAGTCTGGCGAAACAAAATATCCATTGAAAAAGATGGTTAAATTCAGCATAGACGCCATAACCAGTTTTTCCGTAGTTCCTTTGCGTCTCGTATCTTGGCTTGGAGCAGTGGTGGCGGGATTGAGTATTCTGGGGATTTTTTACGCGCTTTTTATGAAGTTTTTCTTTCCGGAGATTACCGTTTCGGGTTGGACGCTTCTTATCATAAGCGTATTTTTTATCGGAGGCGTGCAGATACTTTCTATCGGTATTATAGGAAGCTATGTAGGCAGAATTTTTTCAGAGGTGAAAAAAAGGCCTTTATATATAATATCCAAGATATATAGAAAAAACTTATCGTGATATTGCGCTAAAATTTGCCAATCGGATATGAGAAAAAATGCCAAACAAGTTGCCGTCATCGGAGCCGGATTTACCGGACTTGTGGCCGCTTATCGTCTTTCTCAAATGTCCTACGACGTTACTCTTTTTGAAAAAGGCAAGACCTTGGGAGGGCTGGCCTCCGGTACGAAGATAAACGGCTGTAATATTGAACGCGCTTACCACCATTGGTTTACCACCGACACAGACATACTGTCTCTTGTGGAAGAGCTTCGTCTCGCGGATATATTAAAATACAGAAAAAGCTCTACCGCCCTTTGCACTGGCGGAAAAGTTTACCCTTTTACAGGCGCGCTTGACCTTTTAAGATACAAGCCCTTGTCTTTCTTTAGTCGGTTGCGAGCGGGTTTTGTAGTTATGTATCTGCGATTTGAGAAAAACTGGAGGCCGCTATCAAAAGTGGCCGCGCTTAGGTGGATGGAGCGTTTTTCCGGCAGACAAGTGACGGAAGTTTTATGGCGGCCGCTTCTTCAGGCCAAATTTCATAATTTTTACGCGTCTATTTCTATGGCATGGCTTTGGGCTAGAATACACATTCGAGCCCGTTCCAGAGCAAAGGGGATTTCGGGAGAAGTCCTCGTCTATCCTAAAGGCGGTTTTGCGGTTGTCTCTGACGCTCTTTGCGGCAAACTCCGAGAAAACGGGGTAAAAATAGTTACCGAAGCGAACATCAAAAAAATTGACGCGAATTTTTCTATGCCTTACTTGGTTGTAGGGGATGATAGGCAGGATTTTGACGCGATTATTGCCGCCATCCCTTCTCCCGCTTTCAATTTTCTTACCCAAGACTCCGTCAACATTTCCGCTTCTTATAGGACCAAACTTTCCTCCGTGCCCTATCTTTCCGCGGTTTGCGCGATTTTTTCTTCAACACAAGATATAGGAGAACATTACTGGCACAGTGTAAACGACACGGAAGCGCCGTTTTTGGTATTTATAAATCACACAAAACTGGTGCCGAAAGAAGACTACGGCGGAGTCTGTGTTTACTATATGGCCGCTTACGTGCCGGAAGCGCACCGTCTTATGAAGTTGTCCGAAGAAGACGTTTGGAAAGAATGGTTTGCGTATCTGGAGAAACTTTTTCCGCAATTTGACCAAAACAATGTTGTTGAAAAAATCTTTTCCCGATTCAAGAATGCACAGCATATAGTGGACACCAAATACGAAGAAAAAATTCTGCCATATGAAACACCGATACCCGGAGTTTACATTTCAAATTTCACTCAAATTTTCCCCGAAGACAGAGGTACAAATTACGCGGTGAGAGAAGGAAACGTTGTGGCAAAGCTCGCGGCAAAAAGATTGGAGTTTTCAAACTCTCTAGGCGGGTTTGAAATAAAAAATTAACGTTATGCCGACAATGAGACATAAGTATCCTATTGTTTGCGGCGCGTTCACGGTCTCTTTGAGATAAATTTGGCTTACGGCATTGATTGCTATAAGCGTGGTTACTACCACCGCGGGGTAAGCCACCGAAAGCGGCAAGAGCCGAAGTAAAAGGATATATGAAATCGCGGAAGCGGCGTATAGGAAAAATCCCAAAATCACGGTGTAATGATTTTGAATTAAGGAAAGAATAGAAGAGTCTTTCAACGCAAAAGATTTGCCGGAGGAGGTTTTTAGAAAAAAATTCGCCGCGGTGTTGAGGGAGGCGGTTAAGACAATGAAAATATAGTGCATGGCTTTATTATACATTATCTTTCTTGTGGAGAAATCGCGCGCCAGCTAAGCTGACCGCGGATACGCGTATGCGTTTTCAAGTCTGTAGTCGCGGCTGATTTCTTTACCCATATACAGGCGCGCGAAAAAAATGTATATTACTTCCAACCGTGATAAAAAACCCGTTTAAACTTTTTTGGAAGGTAGGGCGGCTTTTTAACACCCTTTATACCGGCTATAGGGTAAAGCTGGTTTCGTTATCCGCTCTAGGTATGCTTTCAGGTCTCGCGGAGGGTATAGGCATCACTTTGCTTGTGCCGCTTTTTATGTCTCTTGTAAATCCGAATACTTTAGCGGACAACTCTGTCGTAAGCGCCCTGCATAAGATGTCGGAAATCATGGGCATATCGTTCGGTTTTCAAAAACTTCTTTTAATCGTATTTCTGCTTTTTGTCTTAAAAGCCGTACTCCTTTTTATTTTCGGCAGGATAAGGGTGCGCGTAGTGGGCGACTATAAAGTCTCAATCAGAAAAAAAATGTGCGAACGCCTGTTCGGGAGCTCCTTTTCTTTTTTGAGAAAGCAAAAGCTCGGACATTTGGACTATATGGTGATGGCCGATATTGAGCATAGCGCGAAAATACTGGACACTACCATGGTTGCATTTCTGAGCGTTTCAACCCTTGTCACATACGCTGCTGTGGCATTTTTTCTCTCTCCGAAAATCACCGCTCTTTCGCTTTTGGTCGGCATAGTTGTTCTCTTTATTTTTAAACCTTTTGATAGGAAAATCCGAGAATCCGCCCGAACTTTGGCTTCCGCGACGAAAGACGCGGCACACGGCATAAGCGAAGCGCTTTACGGTATCAAGTCGGTAAAGGCCTTTAGCGCGGAAAAGACGGTGCTTGAAAGTCTCGTGTCATTTTTCAGAAAATACGAGCGGGCGGAAATAAGAAAACAAGACATCAAGACTCTTGTGAAGGTATCCATTGAGCCGATGAGTCTGATTTTCATTTTAGCGGTTTTTGCCGTGTCTTATAAATTTTTAACATTCAACATAACCGCTTTCATCCCGATAATTTACTTGATTCAACAGATGTTTATAAGAATTGAAAAAATCCAAAATTCAAAAAATATCTTGAGCGGTTCTCTGCCTCACGCCCAATCGGTGGAAAAAATGTTTGAAACCGTGTCAAAAAACGCGGACATACAAAACGGAAGTATGCCTATGAGTTTCAAAGAACAGATAAGATTTGAAGACGTGTCGTTTAAGTACGGCGGCGAAAACGTTGTAAACGACATTGCTTTTTCAGTAAAAAAAGGGCAGACCGTGGCGATAATAGGACCTTCCGGTTCCGGCAAAACCACTTTGGCGGATATGCTTCTTCGTTTTATTTCGCCTTCAGCCGGAAGGATAACCGTTGACGGCAGGGACGTTTCGGAAATAAACATAAAAGAGTGGAGAAAAAAGACGGTATATGTGGCGCAGGACGTATTTCTCAAAAACGACTCTATTCTTGAAAACATTCGCTTTTACGATTCATCAATCACTTTTGAAAAAGCCGCTGATGCCGCCAAACAAGCTAATATCTACGAGTTTATTATGAAGTTGCCCCAAAAGTTTGATACATCCGTTGAAGAGAGAGGGGCAAGGCATTCGGGAGGTGAAAGACAGCGAATAGCCCTCGCTCGAGCTTTGGCAAGAGATCCGGAAATTTTGGTGCTTGACGAAGCTACAAGCGCGCTTGATAACCAGTCGGAAAGTCTTGTAAAAGAAACTCTGAACGGCTTAAAAGGGGAAATGACTATAATTGTGATAGCTCACAGACTCTCCACCGTAGTCGATGCCGACATCATACATGTTTTAGATAAAGGTAAGATAGTGGAGTCCGGCAATCCGCAGGAGCTTTTGGGAAATCCGAATTCATATTTTCACAAAATGTCAAAACTGGGGAATGTGTGATAAAGGACAAATTTAAGAATGATAGAAATAAAGGAAAAAATAAAAAAAACGGTGGAAGACGGCCTAAAAAAGGAGGGGGTCAAAACCGCAAAAGTTGAATTAAAGCATTCAGCCGATTTGGCGCATGGGGACTTTGCCACAAACGCGGCGCTTGTTTACGCAAAGAAAGTCGGCAAAAGTCCGCGGGAGCTCGCGATTGATTTGGTAAGGAGCGTTACGGAAAATCAGTTGGAAGAAGTGGAAAAAGCAGAGGTGGCGGGAGCGGGGTTTATAAACTTCCATCTAAAACCAAAAGTTTTTGCCCTTGGCGTAACAGATATTTTGGAGAAAAAAGAAAGGTTTGGAAAAAGTGAACATCTTTTGGATGAAAAAGTGATGGTGGAATACACCGACCCCAATATTTTCAAGCCGTTTCATATCGGGCATTTGATGAGTAATGCCATAGGAGAATCCATCTCCCGTTTGACCGAGTTTTCCGGAGCGAAGGTCGTGAGAATGTGCTACCCGAGTGACACGGGACTTCATATCGCAAAAGCTGTTTGGGGATACAAAAATAAACTTGGTAGCGTACCGAAAGACAGCGACTCGTTGTCGGAAAAGACCGCTTTTTTGGGCGAAGCGTACGTGTTCGGCTCCAGCGCTTATGAGAATTCCAAGGAGAATAAAGCCGAAATAGACGAGCTAAACAAAATTCTTTATGAAAAGTCAGACGCGGAAGCGAATAAAATATATGAAAAAGGCCGAACGTGGAGCCTGGAACATTTTGAAGAACTTTACGCCGTTTTGGGTACAAAATTTGACGAATACATTTTTGAAAGTGAAGTGGCGGGCAGAGGAAAGGAAATAACGCTGGAGTTTTTGAAAAAAGGCGTATTTGAAGAAAGCGAAGGAGCCGTCATATTTGATGGTGAGAAAAGAGGACTGCATAAAAGAGTATTCGTGACTTCAAAAGGGTTGCCGACATACGAAGCCAAAGAGATGGGTTTAAATACGGAAAAATTTAAACGTCACGAAGACCTTGAAAGGTCTATAATTGTAACCGCAAGCGAACAGGACGATTATTTTAAGGTTGTGCTCTCCGCTTTGAGCGAAGTAGATGAGAAAATTGGCCATAAAACCGAGCATATAAGTCATGGAATGATGCGTTTTGCCGAAGGCAAGATGTCTTCGCGAAAAGGAAATGTCATAACAGGCGAGGCGCTTTTGAAGCAAGTTAAGAATCTGGTTAAAGAAAAAATGAAAGAACGAGATTTTTCGGAAGAAAAAAGGGAAGAAACAGCTGAAATTATAGCGGTCGGAGCAATAAAGTATTCCATACTACGGCAAGCCATAGGGGGAGATATTGTTTTTGAGCTTGAAAAATCGGTTTCTTTTGAAGGCGACTCTGGACCGTATTTGCAGTATTCGCACACAAGAGCGAGTTCTGTTCTGGCGAAGGCCAGAGCAGAAAATTTCCAATTTCCAATTTCCAATTTCCAATTTCCGGAAAAAAGAAATGAGCCCAATTCTTTGGAAAGACTGATTATCAGATTTCCGGAAATTGTGGAAAGAGCGGCCAGTGAATACGCGCCACACCATATCGTAACCTATTTGACAGAGATTGCGGGCCAGTTTAACTCTTGGTACGCCAAAGAAAAAATAGTGGACAAGGGCGACCCGTCTTCTCCTTACAAAATTGCTTTGACATATGCTTTCGCTCAAGTAATGAAAAACGGGCTTTGGCTTCTCGGTATTAAGACGCCAGAGAAGATGTAAGGGGCGCTCGGATAGCTTTCCCGAAAGAGACGCTTCTCCTCTGAATTTAGGTGTCCAACCTCCAGAAATTTTGGGAAAAATGTGGTGTAATGGGCATATTGGGTCATTTTAAACCAGATTAATACGCCACCCGCGTGGCGTATTGAAAACGGCTTGTTTTGCCCTTTAATAATGGTATGTGCAAGATTCTTGTTTCTCAGGCGCGTGTAAAAAAGTTGCGCCAACGCTTTGAGTTGACTTTCCTTTGTCTTCTGGTAAACTCATTTAAAGCTCGGCAGGAGCTTGTTTTTAAAATTATGACACGTTCTCTGTCCAAAGGACCATATGTTGACCCGAGGATTCTAAAAAAAATCCAGGGCAAAAGACCGGAAAGCTCCGGGCCTATAAAAGTATGGATTCGCGCTTCCGTTATTTCGCCTGAAATGGTCGGGTTTAAATTTTTGGTGCACAACGGAAAAGATTTCCCGGAAGTTTTGGTTACTGAAGATATGGTAGGACACCGTTTGGGAGAGTTCTCACTGACTAGAAAGTTTGTCAGGCACGGCGGTAAGATGCAGAAGGAGTTGGAACAACAGAAAAAGGACGCCGAAATAGCGGCGGCCCAGTCGGCCAAATCGGCGACAGAAGCGAAAAAATAATCACAAAACGTGTAGCTTGTAACGCCATAATCTAAAAAGTGTAACTTGTAACGTGTAACGCCGGAAAAGAAATACTCTGACGCTACACGTTACAAGATTCTACGCTACACGTTGCACGCTACACGCTACACGTACACGCCATGAAAGCAATTCTAAACAACTACCGACAATCTCCCCGAAAAGTCCGGCTGGTGGCGGATATGATACGAGGTAAAAAGGTTGAGGAAGCTCAAAATCTTTTGTCCTACACAGTCAAAACCGCGACAGGACCGGTCAGAAAACTTCTTGACTCCGCTTTGGCAAACGCAAGGCAAAAAAATATACCCACAGAAGGGCTTTTTGTTGAAAAGATTACGGTTGACGGCGGTTCCGTTTTAAAAAGAGGGATGCCAAGGGCTAGGGGCTCAATGTTCCGCATAAAAAAGAGAACAAGCATCATTACGCTCATTCTCGGAGCGAAAGTGTCAATGAAAGGCAAAAAGTAAAAAATTTAACCCTATACCTTCAGATTTAAACCCCAAATTAATTTTATGACTCACATTGTCCATCCGTATTCGCATCGTTTAGGAATCATCAGGGACTGGAAATCCCGATGGTTTGGCATGGGAGGAAAGTATAGAGATTTTTTGAAATGCGATGTGCTTCTTAGGGACTACCTCACACAGCGTTTGCGAGGACTTTATGTAAGTTCTGTAGAGATGGAAAGAGGGGGAAAATCTTTCCGAATAATAATAAAAACTTCACGACCCGGCCTTATAATCGGCAAAAGCGGAGAAGGAATTTTAAACCTAAAAAAGGATGTACTCAAATTTCTGTCCCGCAAAAAAATACCGATTTCCGGGGATGTGAAGCTGGATGTTGAGGAAGTCAAGTCTCCCGAATCAAATGCTTCAATAGTTGCCTATATGGTTGCGGAAGGCATTGAGAAGAGGTTTCCTTTCAGAAGGGTTATGAAGCAGACTATTGAGAAAGTTATGGCAAACAGAGATGTTCAGGGAGTCAAGGTTTATCTTGGAGGAAGACTAGGCGGGGCTGAAATGGCAAGAACGGAGGAACTCAAAAAAGGCAGAATCCCTCTTCAGACTTTTAGAGCCGATGTGGATTTTGCCAGAGAGAAGGCCCATATGCCTTACGGCGATATCGGGATAAAGGTTTGGATATATAAAGGAGAGATTTTCGCTGATAAGAACCAGCGAAAGTAACCAATCATCCCAAATAGTCCCGAATTTAGGCGCGAGTACGCGCCTCCCGAATCAATCACGAATCTGAATTAGGGAAATTCGGGACTAAAATTAGGGATTGATTAGAGAATAAATTTACATATGTTATTCCCCAAAAAAGTAAAATTTAGAAAATGGCAGACAAAGCGCCGCAATCCAAAGCGGGCTTGGGTTGAGACGAGAGGTACCGAGGTAAGCTTCGGTTCTTTTGGTCTCAAGGCGCTTCAGGCTGCCAGAGTAAAATCCAACCAGCTTGAAGCGGCGAGACGAGCAATGTCTAGAGCTGCCGGTAAGACCGGAAAGATGTGGACCAGAGTCTTTCCTGATATGCCTTTTACGGCGAAGCCTGCCGAAGTTAAACTCGGCAAAGGTAAAGGAGACCTTCAAGGGTACTGCGCTCAGATTAGACCGGGCAGGATAATATTTGAAATTGACGGTCTTTCGGAAAGCGCGGCAAAGGAGGCCTTAAGAAAAGCGGGTACCAAGCTTCCGGTCAAGACAAAGATTGTAGCCCGCTAGTTTCGTTTGCGTTTGTTTGAAACATAATGTAGATTAATCAACCACTGGAAACTATGAAAGATATTTCTAACAAGACCCCAAAAGATTTGCTAAAAGCGCTTTCTGAAAAGAGACTTGCGCTTAAAAACTTTAGATTCAGTATGTCCGGAAGCAAGGCGAAGAATATCAAAGAAGGAAAAAACCTTAGAAAGGAAATAGCGAAAATTTTGACGGAATTGAGCGTCAGACATCCTCTTTTGTAGCGTGTAATTCTTAAAAGCCACAAGTCGCCCAATGTTAAAAGTTTTTCTGCAATAATATATGATTTCCAAAACAAAAAATATAAATATGGAAAAAAAGCCCAGAGTACTTTCGGGTGTGGTCGCTTCTAATAAAATGAAAGATACCGTGGTGGTAGAAGTGAATCGTTTTGTAAAACATCCAAAGTACCATAAATTTATGCGCGTTACGAAAAGATTTAAGGCGCACGATTCAGGCAACACGAAAAAGATCGGAGATACAGTGACGATAGCGGAGTGCAGACCGATATCAAAGGATAAGCACTTCAAAGTTAAAAGTTCATAAAGTCCATAAAGTTCATCAAGTAAGGCAAAGTCGGAATACTTTAAGAACTTTCAACTTGATAAACTTGACGAACTAATCTTATGATTCAACCTCGTTCCATCGTGAAAATCGCGGACAACTCCGGCGCAAAATTCGGACGCGTTTTCAAAGTACTCGGAGGCTCAAAGAAAAGGTACGCGGAATTGGGAGAGAAAGTCGTCATTTCGGTGCAGAAGGCGGAACCGAGAAAAACCGTCAAGAAAAAAGATGTTTTCCACGCGGTGGTGGTAAGGCAGGTAAAACCGTTTAGGCGCTCTGACGGCTCTTATATCAGGTTTGATGAGAATGCCGTGGTTTTAGTGGATAAAGCCAAGTCCGAACCGATTGCCGGACGCATTTTCGGTCCAATACCGAGGGAGATGGCCGAGTTTGGTTATCAAACGATTAGCTCAAAGGCGGCTGAAATAGTTTAAATATGAAAATCAAAAAAGGAGACAATATAATAGTGATTTCCGGAAAAGAGCGCGGCAAGACAGGCGCTGTTTCAGAGGTTTTTCCAAAGCTCGGAAAAGTCATCGTATCCGGTTTGAATATGGCTAAAAGGCACAAAAAGGCCTCTAAAACGAGCGGAAAGGGACAAATCGTGGAAGTAGCGATGCCCGTGGACGTGTCCAATGTTTCTCTTGTGGAAAACGGAAAGCCCGTGAGAGTCGGCTATAAAATGGAAGGAGACAAAAAGATAAGAGTAAGCAAGAAAAGCGGCAGTGCAATATAGCGCCGATTTCGCATTACAAAATAACATGACGTTAAAAAACAACATACAAAAAGAAATATTCGCTAAAATGAAAGACAAATTCGGTTATGTTAATATCATGGAAACACCGAAGATAGAAAAGGTGGTTGTGAGCGTGGGAGTCGGGTCATTTAAGGATAAAAAGAAAATTGAACTTGTCTTAGACCGACTAACCAAGATTACAGGGCAAAAACCTGTTCTTAGGGGCGCGAAAAAATCTATCGCCTCTTTTAAAACCAGACAAGGAGATCCTGTAGGTGTCCAGGTAGTTTTACGAGGAAGCAGAATGCAGGGCTTTTTAGGCAAGCTCTTAAATATAGGATTTCCCAGAACTAAAGATTTCAGAGGCATCCAAAGAACCGTGGTGGACAATATGGGCAACGTAACCCTCGGCATAAAGGAGCATACGATATTTCCAGAAACTTCAGACGAGGAAATAAAAGATGTTTTCGGATTGGCTGTTACGATGGTTGTCAGCTCAAAAACAAAAGAGGAAACATTCGGGTTTCTGGAAGCCATAAATTTTCCTTTTCGGAAAGACCGAAGTCCTAGTTTTGAAGCATAACATAAGCAGTCTTGACTCAAGAAGTTTTTGTTGTTAATATCTTGTAACCCTGTTGCTAAAAATATGGCAAAAAAATCAGTAATAGCAAGGAGCGTCAAAAAACCGAAGTGGAGCAGTAGAATTGTGCGCAGATGTTTTCGTTGCGGCAGGAAACGCGGCTTCATAAGGGATTTCGGTCTTTGCAGAATATGTTTTCGCGAATTCGCCAACGAAGGAATGATACCTGGGGTAAAGAAGTCAAGCTGGTAACCCTGGAAGTCCGGATCCGGATTTGACCGCAAACACGGAGAGTGCCCGAACCTATTATGAATATGTTTACGGTGAAAAATTAGGGAGCATCGTTTGGAGCCGACTTCGGAACAAAAATTATGGACAAAATTTCAAACATCATAACAAAGATACAAAACGCCAATAAGGCGGGAAAGCAGTCGGTATTCATTCCGGCTTCCAACTTGAACGAATCCATTTTAGGTCTTATGAAGAGGAACGGCTTTATTTCTGATTTTTCCAGAAAGGAAAAGAGCAGAGAAATCAAAGTGGTTTTAGCTTACGACGGAGGTCTTCCCAAGATAGAGGGAGTGAGAAGGGTCTCCAAGCCTTCGCAAAGGGTTTACATAAGAGCATCTGACATAAGGAGGGTAAAACAAGGTTACGGAAAAGTGGCGGTGTCTACGCCTCGGGGAATTATGACCGGAGAGGATGCCAGAAAAGAAAGGCTGGGAGGAGAACCTTTATTTGAAATATGGTAAAGAGATTAGAAAGTTTATCAAGTTCATAAAGTTCATCAAGCAAAACCAAAGAGCCGAATACTTTATAAACTTTTAAACTTTATAACTTTATAAACTTATTTATGTCGCGAATCGGCAAAAAAATAATACCCATACCAGCGCAAACCGAGGTTACTCTCACTGACGGTTCTTTTGCGGTGAAGGGGCCCAAAGGAGTTTTAACCAGAAATTTTTTACCTCTCATTTCAATAGAGAAGACTCCTGAAGGAATTGTCTTGAAGCCGAAAGAGGAGACTGTGTTTTCCAAGATGCTTTGGGGCACTTATTCGTCTCATATTCAAAATATGATAAAAGGGGTAGTGACTCCTTACGAAAAAAAACTGATATTGGAAGGCGTTGGCTTCAGGGCTGAAGTGAAAGGTAAAGACATTGTGATGCAACTTGGATTTTCTCATCCCGTGTCTGTCGCGATTCCGGAAGGAATCGCTGTTGTAGTGGAAAAAAGCTTAATCACTGTTTCGGGAATTGACAAAGAGCAAGTGGGGCAGTTTGCCGCAAGACTGCGCGACAAAAAGAAACCTGAACCTTATAAGGGAAAAGGTATGAGATACGAAGACGAGGTGGTCAGAAGGAAGGAAGGAAAGAAAACAGCATAAAGAGTTAAAAGTCTGTCAAGTTTGTAAAGTTCATCAGGTAAGGCCAAAGAGACAAATACTTTATAAACTTTAAACTTTATGAACTTGAAGAACTAATTTGATGAAATCTAATTCCGACAATAGAATAACCAGACACAAGCGCATTCGCGCAAAGGTAAAAGGTACGGCCAACCGTCCTCGCCTTTCGGTTTTTCGTTCCAATCGTTACATTTCAGGCCAAATAATAGATGACAGTTCCGGCAGTACTCTGGTTTCAATTTCCACTCGCGGAGAGAAAAATGGAACTAGGGTTGAAAAGGCAGAGGCCGCCGGCAGTGTAATTGCCAAGCGGGCCAAAGAAAAAGGCATAAAAAGCGTTGTTTTTGACAGGGCTGGCTACTTGTACGCTGGGGCTGTAAAATCTTTCGCGGACGGAGCGAGAAAGGGGGGGTTAATTTTTTAAATCTTATGGACAAATTGAAACAATCTCAACCGCAACAAAAACAAGGCAGAGGGCCAAATACATCCGGTAGCCGCGAATTTACCAAAAACACAAGAAGGCGTCCTGTCCGTGAAGACAGAAGGCCTGAATTCGCTCAAAAGATTCTGGCTATAAGACGCGTAACAAGAGTGGCCGCAGGAGGAAGAAGATTCAGCTTCAGTGTGGCTATAGTTATAGGAGACAAAAAAGGTAGGGTCGGTGTCGGTACTGGCAAGGCCGGAGACACCTCTTTAGCTATAGAGAAAGCGATAAAAAATGCCAAGAAAAATATGATTTCAGCGAGTCCCACTAAGTCAGGTTCAATACCTCATGAGATTGCCGTAAAATATTCAAGCGCTCGCATCGCGCTTATGCCTTCACCCGGAAAGGGTCTTGTGGCCGGAAGCGCCGTTAGAGACGTACTTTCGCTTGCTGGTTTAAGGGATGTGGTTGGCAAAGTGTTTTCTGGAAGCAAGAACAAGTTGAATATCGCGCAGGCAACCGTTAAAGCCCTCACTTTGCTCTCGCTTAAATCCCGCGCACCGAAAGCTTTGACTGAATCGTCCGGAGAGACTAGTGTTTTGATACAAGAGAGTAAATAGTATATAAATTTTGAGAACAGAGACTTAAAAAAGTCATATCTTCTATGCAAATAAACAACCTAAAAAGAAAACACCCAAACAAAAAGTCCACGCAAGTCGGACGCGGCGGCAAGCGCGGTAAAACCTCCGGGCGCGGTACCAAGGGGCAAAAAGCCAGGGCTGGAAGAAAAATCAGGCCGGAATTTCGCGATTTTATAAAAAAGCTTCCCAAAATGCGCGGTCGAGGCAAAAACATGTTTAAAAGCTTCAAAATAAAGCCCTTGGTGGTAAACTTGGAAGTTTTAGAAAAGCATTTTTCTGACGGAGAAAAGGTCAGTCCGCAAGAACTTGCGAGGAAAAAAGTTTTGTCCGGAGGCAAAGACTCTAAATTTTCCGTTAAAATTTTGGGAGAAGGGACTATTACAAAGAAACTTTCGGTAGTCAATTGCGCGGTTTCAGTTTCTGCTAAGGAAAAAATAGAAGCGGCCGGGGGCACCGTATCTCTGTAAAAAATTATGAGCGACTTTGGACAAAAAATCACTTTGCTTTTCAATGACCGCGGTCTTCGCCGAAAAATCTTTTTCGTGCTCGCGGTGCTGGCTATTTTCAGATTTCTTGCTTCAATCCCCATTCCCGGCATTGACCAAGGCCGGCTAGACGAATTTTTGGCGGGAAACCAACTTTTGGGTCTTTTTAACGTATTTTCCGGCGGCGGACTTTCAAATTTTTCTTTGGTTATGCTCGGGGTGGGGCCCTATATTACAGCGTCTATCATAATGCAGCTTCTTACTATGATGTCGCCCAAGCTCAAAGCCCTTTATCACGAAGAAGGCGAGGCGGGCAGGAGAAAGTTCAGCCAATACTCAAGACTTTTGACTGTTCCTCTGGCCCTTATTCAAGGATTCGCTTTTCTGACCTTGCTTCAGAGTCAGGGTGTGGTAGGTAACCTTTTACCTATACAGGTTATAACAAACATACTGGTAATAATGGCGGGTTCTATTTTACTGATGTGGCTGGGAGAGCTTATAAGCGAGTTTGGCATCGGTAACGGAGTCTCGCTCATAATCTTTGCCGGAATCGTCGCCAGTATTCCGAGTTCCGCCACGCAGCTTTTTTATCAGTTGTCGGCCGACCCGTCTCAGATACCGATTTTCTTAGGTTTTCTTTTTCTTGCCTGCCTCATAGTTCTAGGGGTCGTGATTGTAACTGAAGCCGAGAGACCCATTCCCGTAACTTACGCGAAAAGAGTGCGCGGTATGAAGGTCTATGGGGGCATATCCACTTATCTGCCGCTTAGAGTCAATCAAGCGGGAGTTATACCCATAATATTCGCTCTTTCAATCCTATTTTTTCCACAGATGGTTATAAACTTCCTGTCTCGGATACCAAACGACATAGTGTCTGCAGTCTCTTCGGTCGCGCTATCGGTGCTTCAGAACCCGTGGTTTTATTCGTCTCTTTATTTTATTTTGGTATTTTTCTTCACTTATTTCTACACCGCCATCACCTTTGACCCCGATGCTTTGTCCACAAATTTGCAAAAAAACGGCGCTTTCATTCCCGGGGTGCGTCCCGGCCAGACTACGGCGAAATATGTTTCTCAAGTGCTCACTAGAATAACTTTGGTAGGGGCGCTTTTTCTCGGCGCTATAGCTGTTTTACCTCTTATTATGCAAGGGGTAACCGGTAACGCCACTCTCGCGATAGGCGGCACAGCGCTTCTTATAGCGGTTTCTGTGGTCACTGACCTCGTAAAGAAGATAGACGCGCAGGTTTCAATGAGGGAGTATTAAAGGCAGATTTAAGTTATAATTGAGCAACTTTAAAAACACCTATCTTTATTTTATGGAATCACCATCCGCTTTTTTATTTTTCGGACCATCCGGTTCCGGTAAAGGTACTCAAGCAAACTTAATAAAGGAGTATTTGGAAAAAAACTCCGGTAGGAAATCCATTTACATAGAGACAGGCGGATTGGCCAGAAAATTTAACGAAAAAGACGGGTACACAAATAAATTAACAAGAGAAGTTTTGGAACATGGCGGCCTTTTTCCAGAATTTTTTCCGATTTGGATTTGGTCGTCGTTTATAATAGACAATTTTACAGGGGAAGAAAATTTGATTGCGGACGGGCTTTCCAGACGAGTGGCGGAAGCGCCGATTCTCGCCAACGCTTTAGAATTTTACAGATTCAAGCCGATTTTTGTGATTTTCATAAACGTGAATCGTGAATGGTCTTTCAAAAGACTTACGGAAAGGGGGCGAGAGGATGACACCGAAAGTTCCATAAACAGGCGTTTGGATTGGTACTATCAAAATGTGGTGCCTGCTATCGCCTATTTTGAAGAAAATCAAAACAAAAGTATGGTTTTTTTTGAAATAAACGGCGAACAGACGGTTGAGAAAGTGCATGAGGATATAGTGGGCAAGATAAAAGCGTACTCAAATTCTCTAAGATGATACGCTTGAAAACGGAAAAAGAAATAGATATCTTGCGGGAAGGAGGATCGCGACTGGCCGAACTCTTACGAGACCTTTCGGTTGCCGCCGTTTCCAAAGTCTCGGCGAACAGTCTAAACCGCATAGCGGAGGAAAAAATAAAAAATTTGGGCGATGAAGGAGCTTTTTTAAACTATAAACCGAATGGCGCCGCGCGGGCTTTTCCGGCAAGCGTTTGCGTGTCTGTAAATGATGCCGTAGTGCATGGAATTCCCAACGAAAAGGAGATTGTCCTAGCGGAAGGGGACGTTGTGTCTCTGGACTGCGGTCTCTGTCATAGGGGAATGATTACCGATATGGCGGTGACGGTTTTAGTGACCTATGACCGCGAAATAACAAACAAAAAAAGACAGCCAGACGAGGATAAAAAGATTGAGTTGATTAAAGTTACGAGAGATGCGCTCGCTCAAGGAATAAAAGAGGCAAGGCCGGGTAATACGGTTGGAGATATAGGGGCGGCAATAGAAAATTTCGTAAAACCGTTTGGATTCGGAATCGTCAGAGACCTGGCCGGTCACGGCGTGGGGTACAAAGTCCACGAAGAGCCGTTTGTGCCAAATTACGGGCAATCTGGAAAAGGGGAGAGGCTCTTACCTGGTATGGTATTGGCAATAGAACCGATGTTTACTTTGGGGAAGGGAGACGTCTGTTTGGACGAGGACGGTTTCACTTATAGAACGAAAGACGGTGCTATCGCGGCCCATTTTGAACAAACGATAGCTATTACAAGCAAGGGACCGGAAATTTTAACGCCATTTTTAGGCGTCTAAAAGTTTCCGTCTCTACACGGGCAGACACTGATTTTTTCGCTTTACACTTTTTACCTTTGACTTTATACTTACCGCATGCATTTTAGACACGAAAAAACTCTGGTTGTAATAAAGCCGGACGGCATCCAACGAACTCTTACGGGAGAGATTGTCAAGCGTTACGAGAGACTTGGGTTAAAACTTGTAGCCATAAAAATGCTTGTGCCGACACCCGAGCACATAGAAGCGCATTATTCTATAGACCCGAATTGGAAACGTCTGGTGGGCGAGAAAGCCATAGAAAGCTATCAGAAAAAAGGCCAAAAACCGCCATCTTTGGACCCGATTGAGGTCGGCGACAGAGTCATTGAAAGTCTTAAAAAGTATATGACAAGCGGACCTGTGGTCGCTATGGTATGGCAAGGAGCTCACGCGGTGGAACTTATAAGAAAGATGACGGGAGGCACGGAACCCCGTTCTTCCGATGTGGGTACGATTAGGGGGGATTTTGTATTGGATTCTTACGCTATGGCCGATTCAGACAGCCGCGCCGTCAGAAATTTGATTCACGCTTCAGGGTCGGTAAAAGAAGCGGAAGACGAAATCGCTCACTGGTTTAAACCGGAAGAAATCATAAATTACCGCTTGGTTCAGGAATCCATACTTTATGATGTAAATATTGACGGAATCTTGGAATGATTTGCAGTCTTGGCGTGCCCCCTCCTCATTTCCATAAAAATTTCTGTCGTATTCGTTTGAATATTTTGCATTACGGCGCATCGGCATATAAAGTTACAACTAACCTTCGCGTTGTTGTTGCATTTCAGAGCGATTGAGAGTTATAATATATACAGGGTTACTTGTGATAAAAACTCTATACCTCTTTTTTAGGGAGCCCAAATCGTTTTCGCTTTGATGAGGACTTTTGAACGCGCGGAATTTCCCTCTGTGCGTCCAAAAGTCTTCAGATAAGTGAAGCTGAGGGCACCCACCTAAATTTTTTTAGGGTATATTCTCAAGTAACCCTAAGAAAGGCTCGTCCGCCTCGTCGGGCGAGTTTTTCTTGAACTAATAGGATGTCATGTCAGAAAGAAAACTCATATTTTGGATATTTTTGACAAGCCTGTCCGTAGCCACCGCGCACGTTTTGGCGTTGGAGTTCTTCTTGTATTGGCGCTATTTTTGGCTGGATATTCCCATGCATTTTTTCGGCGGACTTCTTATCGGATTTGTTTTTGTTCTTTTTGGTAAAAAATTTCTTTCTTACGATGATTTACGAGACAAAGAAGGCGGAGACAAGATGTTCAAATTGGTTATTTTCGGCACCGCTTTTGTGGGAGTAGTTTGGGAGATATTTGAATATAGTATAGGCATCATAGAATACCGTTTTGTAAGCTACAGCTTTGATACCGTAAAAGACCTTTTTTTGGATCTTTTAGGCGGCTTGTCGGCATTTTCAATATGGCAGAGAGTCCGTGGAGTCGATGCGTCAAAATTGTTTTCGGAGGAGACAAACACTTATGAAAAGTGACTTTAAAAGCTCTATTGTTTTTTGGGGCGGTGTCAGAAAGGTTACCGGTTCAAATTTTCTGCTTGATACGGGAAAGGAGCGTATTTTAGTGGACTGTGGGCTCATACAGGGTGAAAATTTTGCGGAAGATGAAAATAGAAAGCCATTCCCGTATGACCCGTCAGACATAGACATATGTTTTATAACTCATGCTCATATAGACCACATAGGGCGCGTACCAAAGCTTGTTAGAGACGGGTTTAAGGGCAGGATTATAAGTACCGCTGAAACCAAGGCAATGGCTTCTTTTATGTTTGAAGATGCCATCTCCATTATGGAAAGAGAGAAAAAAGAACCTCTCTACGCAAAGGAAGATGCTCTTGCCGCGTTGGCTCTATGGGACACTTACGATTACAGGGAATGGTTTGGCGCAGGGGTTGATTTGCGCGCGATATTTAAAGACGCGGGCCATATTTTAGGTTCGGCTATTGTGATTTTGGAGAGAAATGGAAAGAGCATGGTATTTAGCGGAGACCTTGGAAATTCTCCCTCACCTCTTTTAAATGACACCGAAAAAGTCTCTTTAGCCGACTATATGGTGGTGGAAAGCGTATATGGAGACAGGAATCACGAGAACAGGAGCGAAAGAGAGGAAAACTTTGAACGGGTTATAAGAGATGTCATATCTAAAAAAGGAACATTGCTCATCCCTTCGTTTTCAATTGAAAAAACCCAAATACTACTGCATAAACTTAATGACCTTGTGGAAAGTGGGTCTATAAAGGACGTAAAGGTTTTTTTGGATTCGCCGTTGGCAGTAAAGGTTACCGAAATTTACAGAAGAATGCCGAAAAACTTAAATAATGATATCCAAAAGCATTTAGCTGAAGGCGACGATATTTTTTCTTTTCCTATGCTCAAGGTGACTGAATCCTCTATAGAATCCAGAGAAATAGTTTCCCAAAGCGGGCCAAAGATTGTAATAGCCGGCTCAGGGATGTCTTCCGGCGGGCGAATCGTCAAGCATGAAGAAAGACTTCTGCCCGATCCTTCCGTTACTATCCTTTTTGTCGGCTATCAAGCCGTAGGAAGTTTGGGCAGAGAGATTCAGGACGGTTTAAAAGAGGTAAAAATAGGGGACAAAAAGGTCAGGGTCAGGGCGAAAATCGTTACAATAAACGGCTACTCTTCGCACAAAGACGGTGAGGGTCTTTTGGAATTTGTATCCAATTCGGCAGAGACCTTGAAAAAAGTTTTCGTAGCAATGGGCGAGCCAAAAGCATCAATGTTTTTGGCTCAAAGGATTCGGGACTACCTCTGCGTAGAAGCCGTGGCGCCGAAAGTGGGAGATAAGTATGAGATAGAATTCTGATTTTTTCTATCAGCATAAAAAACCGCGTTTGCATAAAACGAACACGATTTTTTACATTCAAAACTCCCTAAATTTTTTCCGTTTTCTTCACCACCCTCTTAAATGTTTCTGGATTTGTTTCGGCAAGCGTCGCTAAAATCTTTCTATCAAGTTCAATCTTTTTTCTTTTAAGTATCCCGATAAATTTGCTGTATGAGAAACCCAGGGGCCTAAGAGACGAGCTTATTTGAACATTCCAGAGTCTTCTAAAGTCATTTTTTTTGTCTCTTCTGTGCGCGAAAGAGTACTTTCCGGCGTGGGCGAGTGCTTCATAAGCGGCCCTCTCCTTTTTTGAGCGTCCGAAACGGTAGCCTTTGGCCGCCTTTAATATATTTCTTCTTGTTTTCAGGGCGTTGACACCCTTTTTTACGCGTACCATATAATTATTGTTCTCTAATCAATCCCGAATTTTATCCCTAATTTTCCCTAATATCAGATTCATGATTGATTCGGGAGGCGCGTACTCGCGCCTAGTTCGGGACCATTCGAGTTTTTATGCTAAATATCTGCTAATGGTTTTGTTTTTAAACTTCAAAATCACAGAACGACGCTTGTTCATCTGCGATCTCCTGTTTTCTTTGGCGTTAAAATGATTTTGTCCGGCCTTTCTTGCCACAATCTTGCCATTTTTTGTGACTTTTAGCCGTTTCATAAACGATTTGTTTGTTTTCATAATATAACTTATACGAAAGTTTAAATGCGGAATAACCCTTAATCTGTCGCGGGACAAAACATCGGCTTTTCTTGTGTTTACAGGTTATGTTTCGAAACCTCAATCGGCGCGTATTATTTTCTTTCTACAACCACTGTAAAACCTTTGGGACTTTTTTTGACTGGTTCGGTCGTCTTATACTCGGTGCTTACAAGGCGAAGTATCCTTTCCAATCTTTCTTCTAAAAACTTTTTATCAAGATATTTCAAGCGGCCGGAGAGAAAAAGTTCAATTCTCACTCTGTGTCCGTCCGAAAGCCAATCAGAAACCTTTTTGGCTTTCAGGGCCAAGTCGTGTTCACCCGTGCCGACTTTTACCTGTATACTCTTGAGCTCTGCCACCTTCGTTTTTGACTTTGCAAGCTTCTGCTTCTTGCTCTCGTCGTACTGGTACTTACCGAAATCCATTATTCTTGCCACCGGCGGGGAAGCGCCAGGCGAGATTTCAATCAAGTCCAGACCTTCGGAAACGGCCAATTCCAGGGCTTTGTCCCTAGACATTATACCGAGGACAGCGCCGTCTGCTTTTAGTACGCGCAAGTCACCGGCTCTGATTTGATGATTTATCCGTGCCCTTTTGTTCAAGATGGATTTTGTAGTTACCTGATTGAGAGTATATTTATATCACAGTTAAATTTTTTATGCAACAAAAAAGCGCGGGGGGATTTTCCCGCGCTTTGATCAACACTTGCTTATGCCGCCACTAATTCCGAAAAGGTTCTTGCTTGCAGACGGGCGTTGTTCCAGTCTTCAAACTTCACCCCGAGGTTTTGGGCGAGGTTGCGGTCCATAATCTCACCCACTTCCTCTTGGCCATTTTTCCAGAGGCGATCCGATTCCGCCAAAAAACAAGACCACAAGGCGAGTATTGTTTCCTGAGCGTCTGCGCTCAAGCCCCACAGTTCTGACGCAATATGAAATTGAGGAGACCAGATCGCCCGCACTATGTCGGCCGCGTCGTCTTCTTTCAGGGGAGACTTCCGCCGCGCCAACTGGTAGTCGTTTATAAATTGACCGGCTTCTTCCGGTCTCAAATTCCACTCTTTCACTGTGCTTGCCGCGTATCGCAAGTATTTAACTGCTACTGTCAATGTTTCTGTGTCCATACTGTTCCTTTCTTTTTGAGTAAAGAGGTCCATTTCCAAAATGGATATTTGGTTGGAGACCCTAAAGAAATCTATTTTTAATATAGCATAAATAGGCGATATAAGCAAACAAAAAGACCCCATTTTGAATCGCTTCAAAATGGGGCTTGTTTCTTCGCGGTGCCGAGAGGCCCGCGCAAATTAGATTCTTGCCATCCTGGGCTCCAGTTCGCGCGCTATTTCTGCCGCGCGACCAGAGCCAATGTAATGCGTTACCAGTTCATTGTTTGTGGGGTAGCGGTGGACTTCTTCGCCGGTCACCCACCTGTTGAACGGACTCTCCATCTCACGCTTCTGTATTTGCAGAAACACAGCGAGAGGGACTGGGATTTTGTGAGTGTCCATACTTATGGTAGTTTAACGCCACAAGATATTACGCACAATGGCTTTCTGTGGATTTCTTCAAACCTTTTTCGTCCTTTTTTCGGATGAAGGCGAATGGTTGAGGGAGTTGCGTTTTTGCACTCTGCATTCTGACGCATACCGCCACGTGCGCTCCGTAGCCGGCGTAAGGCGTCAAAGTTCCGCAATGAGGACATTTTGCGCGAATCGGTTTGCTCATTTTGTCTTGACTCCTTTCTGCTCTCTTTCAACCGTTTATCTTTGCAAACAACAGCGCAAACAAAAACAAGATGAAGGCCAGCATCAAAAATGTTTGCAACTTGTCGCTTCGCATTTTTGCTCTGAAAAACTCTCTTCGTCTTTGCTCGTATGCCGCTTCGGCCTGGTCGGCTTCGTGTATTCTGCGAAGCTCCACAATTTGTCTGTCCGTTAGGGTGTTCATACTGTCCTCTAAATTAAACCTATGCGGGGGGTTTGTCAATTCCGCCCGCAAGTGAAGCCCGCCCGAACGTACCGCACAGACATATTCGGTACGGGCGGGCAGTTCACTTGCTCCATCTCCACATAACAAAAACCGCCCATTCGGGCTGGTTTTTGTACATGTGGAGATGGACCGTAAAACATCGAAAACCATCAAAACCTTTGTTTTTTAGTGGTATTAATTCTTAAATACCTGTAATAATGGGAAAATAATGGTGAAATCGTAAGGAAAATCTATTTTCTAGGTATCACAATTCTTGTATTAGAATTAATATTATTCTCTGTTCCTTTTCGTTTCGGCGCGATTTTAAAAAATGGCTCTAAATGAAGGTATTTTAAGGTCGAAATTAAGCTCATGTGTTCAGCGGGAAAAACATGGACAGAACACATTTTGTATGTTATGGTAGCTCAAGTTTAGACCTTTTTACAGAGCCGGACGTGTTTTTGCGATAATAAAAATTTGTCGTTTTAACAATGCGTCTGGTCCCATATTGTCGCAGAAACCTACAACCTCTTACAGAAAGTTTACACATGAATGCGAAACACCTAGGCGAACTAGTCCAACAAGATAGAGTGCGTCTCGGGTGGACGCAGGAACAGCTAACTTCAAAATTACAAGGTGCTCAAAATAAACCCGTAGATCCTTACACCAAGAAACCGAAAAAGTTTAATAGGACTTGGATTACAAAATTGGAGTCGGCGAGTTTGAGTCGTGAACTATCACTTGAGCTTCGTCACCTTTTGGCAGATGTGCTGGATGGTGATAAAGGGATTTACGAAAGCTTATCCACAAAAGAAGAATCTCACCGAAACTCATCTACTCAAGGAGAATGCTCAAACATACAGAGGATTGGGGTGATGGTGAGGACTGCTCGTATCGGAAAAGGTTGGTCACAACGAAAGGCTAATGCGGAGCTGAACAAGCTTCTCAAAGAGGATTTTACTACTCAATCTTTCTCGAACCTTGAGAATGGAAGAGTAAAGCGAGAGCTGTCTCTCGAAAGAAGACAAGCACTTTGCCAAGTGTTGGGAATTGACCCCGCCGAAATGGACAAACTCGCTAACGAGCCAAGGGCTGTAAAAATCCTTGATAAGCTAAAGAAACAGGATGTTCTACCTTTGCTGAAAAAAATCGCAAGAATGGAAGGTTTTGAGAGTCTGAACTTTGAGCAACTCACTGCTCTGTGCGAAGCATATTTCAGTTTAAAGGAAGTGGGAGTTGAATTTTCCACAATCCTTGCAACATAAGTCACGAGCCCCACCCGTCAGCGATGATGGTGTCGGGGCTCTTTTTTATACTTGAGGATAAAGGGATCAGGTAGGTACATTCAACCTGTTAATGCAACACAAAAACACCTCTGACGAGGTGTTTGAGCACGCTGTTTTCGCTGGTGGTTTATCCTTCGACAAGCTCAGGAAAATCCACGAGCGAGCTTGCTTTCAGAAAGCAAGCGAGTCGAGTGGAAACTAATGAATGATGTTAGAACCTATATCTTGGAACCAGATGTGTGCTCTTCTCTTAAGATCGTTCAATCGTGGTAAGGTTCTCGGCCACTAGAGTCCTCTCTGGTGATAGATTACCTCTTTGATAAGGAATCCATCAATCTCAATAGAACCACCTCTCTACACTACACTCTCCAGTATGTTAACGAAGTTAATGACATTAATAAAAAGGAATAAAAAAATAGGCCTGAAAAAGTGCTTATGGAGTGGCGGATACTTTTCGCGTGTTTTTTGGCCGAATTTTTGTTGAGTCCACTCCGGAGAGAATACAATAAATAAAAGATGGAGAAATAAATAATTTTCGGTATAATGAATGTCATATACCGAAAAAAACTTTCAGTAAGGAACGCATAAATTATTTTATGAATACAAAAACAAATCACAGTCTGACACGTCGGGCGTATAAAACAACAAATTCCTTTATGAGAGGATTGCGCCATTTATCACGCAGGAAAAGTGGAAATGTGCCAAAACCGGGAAATGGTATGAAAGTAGCGATGATTCATAATGAAAGGCGCATCGCAACTGGGGCGCATCATATAAATCAGATTATGGCGGCAGCGCTCAAAGAGCGAGGTGCCACCGTTCGTAATTTCTATCCGCGTTGGCAACTTGCTGATGTGCCGATACACATGCGTGGGCTTGCGAACATTCTTTTCTTTCATTCTTTACTTGAACACAAAGACGACATACTTCGTTATCACATTATTCAGGGAACAACATACACCCCGTTACCGTTTCTTTCGTTCAAAACACCTCTCGTTAGTCACTTCGGTTCAACTACTATTGGATTTCTCAAAAACACCCCAAAAACATCAATACTTTTGCCTGATGAGATAGCGATCTGGCGTGAGTTACGCAATCTCAATATTATTTCAGGCCTTGAGCCTGAAACATTTCAGCCTCTCCGAGATATAGCTGATATGGAAAAGTTAGTGGCAACACGCGTGACGAGATGCATAGCGACTTCAGAATATGTGAGAGAAGAACTTATTGGCATGGGGGTACTGCCAGAAAGAATCAAGGTTGTTTACAATGCCATTGAGAATTACTGGTTTGAAAGAAAAGAATCGCCCGTTGCCTCTGATCCACACATTGTTTTTCTTGGTCGTCTCGGTGGAGATGTCTTTACGCTCAAACTCAAGGGACTCGACCGTCTTATTGGACTCTACCGATCTTTTCCGGATATTTCCAAGACAACAATTTGTATGACTACTAATAAAAAGTTAAAAGAGTGGCTCCGTGTTGCTTTCCCGACTCACCATATACACGTCAATATCCGTAAAGATCTTATCCCCGATGTTTTGTCGCGTCGCTATGGGAGCATTCTTTTTATTTCATCCCGATATGAAGGATTCTCTCTCAGTCTTGTCGAGGGCATGTCGCAAGGCCTTGTGCCAATATCCTATGCAGTCGGTGTAGCTCCTGAGATTATAAAAAATGGCGAAAACGGGTTTTTGGTTTTCTCAAATAAGGAGGCACAGGAAAAAGTGGAAGAGCTCGTTTCTAATCCTGAGAAGCGGCTTGCCATGGCTGGAGCAGCACGCAAAACGGCTGGGCAATTTCGTAGTGGCACAATCGCGGATAATTTACTTGAGCTGTATCGGGAGATAAAGGCAGAGCATAGTCAGAATCGGATACAGGGCTAATGGGGCCATGAAGGTCAATCTTTCATGAAGTGATGTGACTTCGGAAAATGTTGATGTGTATTAAAACGGAAAAATACCCTGAAAACAGGGCATTTTTATTCTTCCACTTTGAGTTACGAAACTCGCTTCCGATGGATTTCTTATCAATTTAGAGCGAGGCGAAGCAAAAATTATGAGGCATATTCAGAGTATCTGTTGAATAATTTTTACAAAGCCGTAGCCGAAATTGAAAAGAAAGACGCGGATATGGAGTTTCGTAATTCAAAGTCTTCCATATTGTTCTATGTGTGAGGAGATGGGCGGAAGCTCGCGGACTCGCGTATCGGTCACGAATAAACTTTTGCCGTCGCAAAAGTTTTTCGCGACCCCGACTCAACTGTTTCGTCTGCTGACGAAACATGTTTCCGTCCTTCGATTCCGCACGCAAGTGAAGCAGTTCACTTGCTCCATCTCCACATAACAAAAATGGCTCGCCAAGAAGCGAGCTCATTTTTGAAAATGTGGAGATGGGCGGAATCGAACCGCCGTGCAAAAAGAATCCATTGAAACGTCTACAAGGTCTAGTTCGTTTTGATTTTTAGGTCTCGGCGCTTTAAACGGACAAAATACGCCAAAACCTTAGCTCCTTTTATTTCAAGA
>JAUYJM010000002.1 GCA_030689285.1 bacterium | reverse complement strand
GTCTCGCTTGAACAGGCATCCGAAAAAGAATCGGACAACGAATGCGCCAAGAAATTACAAGAAGCAAAGTCAAAATTATTCAAAACATTCGCCAGATGATACAATTACCTTCTTGGTATCATTTCTCAATGAGAGAATACTTCCTGCATTGGAATTATAAACTGCGTTTATAGGTATCTGGAGTAATAAGACTTAAACTGCTATAATCTAGCCAATGCCAAAGGGTGACAAACTTTCAAATATGAGACATTCACTGGCGCATCTTCTTGCGGCGGCTGTTCTAGATATTTTCCCAGACGCAAAAAATACCATAGGACCGGCGGTGGAAAACGGTTTCTATTACGACTTTGACTTTAAAACGGATGCGCGCGGAAAAGAACACGGGTCAAAGCAGATAACTGAAGCCGAACTGCCAAAAATTGAGCAAAAAATGCGGGAAATCCTTAAAACATGGAAAAATTTTGAAGGAAAAGAGGCAACAGCCGAAGAAGCCAGAAAGAAATTCGCCGATAATCCTTACAAACTTGAATTGATTGACGAAATTGAAAAGAAGGGCGAAAAAATAACTTTTTACACATCGGGCAAATTTACTGACCTCTGCCGAGGCGAACACGCGGACGACGCAAAAGAAATGCAAGAAGCCGGATGGAAACTTGACCGTATCGCTGGCGCCTATTGGCGAGGCGACGAAAAGAACAAGATGCTAACTAGAATTTACGGTCTGGCTTTCGGCTCTAAAAAAGAGCTTGAGGACTATGAAAAACAGGTGGAAGAAGCCAAAAAACGGGACCATAGAAAAATCGGAAAGGAGTTAAACCTGTTTACTATTTCTGAAGCCGTCGGAGCCGGCTTGCCTATGTTTACTCCAAAAGGCACGGCGATGCGCAACGCCATTGTCCAAAAAATTTATTCTATTCAAAAAAAATACGGCTACGAAGAGGTCTGGATACCCCATATCACAAAGCCAGAACTCTACAAAATATCGGGGCACTGGGACAAGTTTGGAGATGAACTTTTCAAAGTAAAAGGTCGCGAGTCGGAGTTTGTGTTGAAGCCCATGAACTGTCCGCATCATACGCAAATTTACGCAAGCATACAAAGAAGTTACAAGGACTTGCCGGTGCGTTTTACTGAAGCGACCACTGTCTACAGAGACGAGCAAACGGGAGAGCTTTTGGGAATTTCCCGTGTCCGCGCTATCACTCAAGACGATGGGCATGTTTTCTGCGCTCCGGAACAAATAGAGGCGGAAATTGAAATCATTGCCGATATAATAAAAAGTTTTTACACCAGTTTGGATATGTATAAAGAGGGAGATTTCAGAGTTCTGATATCCCTTCGCGACGAAGAAAATTCGGAAAAATATCTCGGCACGAAAGAGATTTGGAAAAAGTCCGAGGAAATACTTGAGAATATGGCGAAAAAAATGAATTTGCCTTATACCAAAGCTCTCGGCGAAGCCGCTTTCTATGGTCCTAAATTGGATTTTATGTTTAAGGACGCCATAGGTAGGCAGTGGCAGTTGGCCACAATACAGCTTGATTTTAATATGCCTGAAAGGTTCGGGCTTGAATACACGGATAGAGACGGCTCAAAGAAAACTCCCGTTATGATACATAGGGCGATAGCGGGTTCATTGGAAAGATTTCTGTCTGTGATAATAGAGCATTTCGCCGGCGCCTTTCCTTTTTGGCTCTCGCCCGTGCAGGTCAAAGTCCTGCCGGTGTCGGAAAAACAATTTGAATACGCCAAAAAAGTTTTTGACGAGTTGAAATCAGCCGATATACGAGCGGAGTTTGACGATTCAAACGACACCCTCGGCAAAAAAGTCCGGACGGCCAAAACGGAAAAAGTCCCTTTTTGGATTGTAGTGGGAGAAAAAGAAGTATTGGAAGAGTCGGTAACGTTGGAGTCGCGCGACAAAGGAAAGGTTGGCGTTCTTTCGGTTAAAGAAATGTTCCAAACATTTCCAACTTTTTGATTCAACGTCCGCGAACCGCTGATTACAGGGGTGTGAATAACTTTCTTTATTGACAGAAAAATAATGTTATACTATGAATAATCTTTAATCAACAGAAATTGTATGTCGCAAGTAGAATTCAATGAACAGAATTTAGGAGGGCCTGTATATAATAGACCGGAAATAAAGCGCTCTACTCCGCTAATAAATCTGATAATAAAACTTGGCGCGAAGGACGAAAAACAGGCAAATTTGGTGCTTATGGGGATAGCGATTACATCATTGGTTTTGACCGCAATTATAATCTCAAGGCAACTTGGCGGCAATGAAGCTCCTGCTCCCATAGACCAGATACCTCCGGCCGAAGATATTCTTTATTAGCATAATTAAAGACTATAATGAGTCGTAAAAATAGAAACAGTATTTTGTTTAGCAAAATAGTGCCGACAAACGAACTTCCTCCGATTGTGAAATTTCTCATAGCAAACAAAGTCGTTAGGACTGCGAACGAAGCGAAAGTGCTCCTTCTTTTTATCGCTGCCGGTTGCTTAGCTTCCGCCTTGACTATTTGGGGGTTAAACGATTACGGCGACAGCTATACGAGTTACAGCTACCCTGTTTACGGCGAGATTGGCACTTATTGAACACTTTTCAAAAGGTTTTGCGTTCAAACTCTTTTTTGAGTCGTGAAAGCCCCCTTCTTAATAGGAATAGATGAATCCGGCCGGGGCCCTATTGCCGGTCCATTGGCGGTATCGGCGTGCCTTATACCCCGTCAGTTTTACCGAAAAACCAGGCGAAAATTTTCAAGCTACCCGTTAGGTAAAGATTCCAAAAAACTTTCAGAAAAGGAAAGGAATTTTTGGTTTGGTCTTATGAAAGAAGCCGAAGACGAAGGCCTTATGGAATTGTCTGTTGTTTTTATAAGTCATTCCACAATAGATAGGCGTGGGCTTTCGTTTGCCATAAAAAAAGCTTTGGGAAACTCTCTCAAAAGATTTTCTGTAAATCCTTTGCTGTGCGATGTGTTTTTGGATGGCGGACTTAAAGCGCCGGATGTTTTTAAAAACCAAAAGACTATCGTAAAAGGAGACGAAAAGGAGTGGGTTATTTCTCTTGCTTCTATCGTTGCAAAAGTGACAAGAGATAGAAAAATGATTTCCTTAGCCCAAAGGTATAAAAACTACGGTTTTGAAAAACATAAAGGTTATGGCACAAAGGCGCATTACGAAAAACTTCTACAGCACGGTATCTGCCCCATCCATAGAAGGAGTTTTTTAAGGAGATTTCTCGCGGGCGATTTAGGAAATAAGAGTTAAGAATTAAGAATGAAATACGATATAATTGCAAAAAAGTTACACTGTGCTATATTGTCAATATGGTAGTAAGGATGAGACATACTAGAGCACATACCAGAAACAGGCGAAGCCACCACGCTATCTCGCCCGCTTCTCTTTCGGGTTGCCCGAATTGCGGCATAATGAAATCAAGCCACCGTGTCTGCTTGAATTGCGGAAAATATAAAGGCAGGCAGGTGATTGATACGCAGAAGAAAATTGACAAAAAGGCAAAGAGGCAGAAGGAAAGACAGAAAACAAATCCTTAATCCTTAATCTTTCATCCTTAACGTTAAGAAAGTAATGTGCCGTTCATTAAGGATTAAGGATAAAGGATTAACGATTATTAGTAATAGTTATGGCTAACCGGCACCTTGCAAGATCGACGGTACTACAATCACTCTTTGAGTGGGATTTTAGAAATATTTCTCCAAAAGAGGCGGTAGGAGCTCTTTCTAGGAACGCCACTGAGTTTGCTCCCGGTATGGGAGATGCTGATTTTGCGAAGAAACTTTTGCAAGATATATTATCCAAACGCGCGGATGTAGACAGTATAATAACCAAAGCCGCGCCCGACTGGCCGATTGAAAAAATATCCATAATTGACAGAAACGTGCTCAGGATAGGACTTTTTGAACTTTTATTTTCAGACAGAAAAGAAGTTCCGGCCAAAGTGGCGATAAACGAAGCTATTGAACTTGCCAAAACGTACGGTGGTGAAAATAGCGGAAAGTTTGTAAATGGTGTTCTCGGTTCGGTCTACAAAGAACTTGGAGAACCGGGCAAGGATGATGTTCCAAAGAGACCCAGAAGACCCGATGTGCCGTACGACCAGATGCCCGTCAAACGACTGGGCGGCGCGGTGATTTTCGCAAGAACCGGCAAGGATATATATTTGGCGTTAGTCCATGACATTTTTGGCCATTGGACGCTTTCAAAGGGAGGAGTACCGGAAGAAGAGGATATAAAAAGCGGAACTGTCAAAAAGATAAAGGAAGAACTCGGTATTGACATACAAATAAAAGAACCGCTTGATACGAACGAATATATAGCTTCCGACCCGGAGCAAGGGAAGATAAGAAAGCAGGTAACATATTTTTTAGCCGAGGCCAAACACGAAAAACTGAAACTCGGAAACTCCGGAGGGCTTGATGACGCGCAGTGGTTTAGAGTCGCAGATATCCTTGACCTCAATTTTTATAATGACATACTACCAATCGTTACAAAGGCAATCAACCTTTTATTAAAAAAGTAACACGACACTAATGACACGAATGTAAAGTACGAATTACACGAATAAAATACAACCATTGGATTTTATTCGTGTCATTCGAATCTTCTATTTGTATATTCGTGTCGTGTATAAAAG
>JAUYJM010000001.1 GCA_030689285.1 bacterium | reverse complement strand
CTGAAAATATCTTCCAGTTTTGGCGACGTAATGGAAGAGTTTATAAGCCAGAGAGCGATTTGGGTCTCTTTCAGTTCAACTTTGTCTATATCTTCTTCCTCTTTGTCGTTGATTTCTTTTTCCTTATTCCTAATTCCTAATTCACTATTCCCTCCTACCGCTTCCCTAAAACGCGCCGCCATGGTCCGAAATTCAAAACGGCTGAAGATTTCTTCGGCCTTTTTTTCGTCAACGCTTTCCTTCCATTCCATTTCAGGCAGTTTAAAAAGAACCGGAGCGTCTCGGCGAATGACCGCCAGCATTTTACTGAACTCGGCTTCTTCTTTGTGCTTCTCTAAAAGCATAATGACGCGCGCTTTGACCCCCTCTTTTTCAAACACTTTTTTATCTTTTTCCAATTTATCGTAAATGTCTTCAATGTGCCCGAATTTTTGAATAAGCTCGGTCGCGGTTTTTTCGCCGATTCCCGGAATGCCTATTATGTTGTCCGAAGGGTCGCCTCGTAGGCCTTTGAAATCGGGTAAAAACTCCGGCCCGAAACCAAATCTTTCTTTTACTTTCTCCTCGTCATAAAGAATCGTGTCCTGTATGCCTTTTTTGAGCGTGTAAACTCGGACTCTATCGCCATCTACAAGCTGTAAAGTGTCCATATCGCCCGAGGCGATGACAATGTCGCAATCTTTAATCCTTAATCCTTTATCCTTAACATCAACTTCTTTGCCGCTAATCTGTTCAACAATCGTGCCAAGCACATCATCGGCTTCAAAACCTTCAGCGTCGTAGACGGGAATGCTAAATGCCTCAAAAATTTCGCGTGAGCGTTTTAATTGCGCCACAAGCGCGTCATCGGTTTTGGCGCGCTTGCCTTTGTAGTCCTCGTAAACGGCGTGTCTGTATGTCGGCTTTGGTAAATCATAAGCGGCCGCCATATAGTCGGGCTTTAACTCGCCTATTATTTTTATAAGCATCGTGGCAAGCCCGTAAAGAGCGCCTGTCGGCATGCCGGCGCTTGTCGCAAAATCCTCCGGCAGGGCGTGATATGCCCTGTGGATTATGGCGTGCGCGTCAAGAATCACAAGCTTTTTCGGCTCGCTTTTCTCCCCTCTTTTCTCCTCTTCCGTTGAGGAGGGGTGCGCCGAAGGCAGGGTGGTGAACGGCTCCTGTTTGGCTGTCTTTGATGTTGTTTGGCGTTTTGTGTATTTATGACTCATATTTTGCTTGCCTCAAATTTACAGTCAAAAAACTATTCTTCTAACGAAAAGTGCATTCCTGCCTCGCCCTTGTTGCCCGCAATGTCAGAAACAATCACGCGCAGAGCGTTTTGAGATTCGGATTGCGGCAGTTCGGCCGGTACAAAAGAGAATGAGAACGGAGCGCGAGATGAAGAACCTATATAAACGCCGTTTACATAAAATTCGGTTTTGGCAATGGGAAACTTCCCGTTAGCCGAAATAGAAACCACGATTCTACTTTCTTTGGGATATCTATTTCCCGGCACGGGACTTAATATTGAAATCGTGGGAGTTGAACCCGGTCCGTGGGCGGTATCTTCTTCTTTTGGGATGACGTCAGATGTTTCTTCCATGATATTTTGCGCGCCCACCCAAAGCCGCACGGGATATTCCCATCTTTCAAATTGAGAGTCCGAGTTGGGATTGTTTGGAAAATCTCCACGGGGATTGTCTTTGTCCACCCAGTATAGAATGGTGTGAACTTGTGTTATAACTTTCTCCACTCTAAATTCCGGAGGTGTATGTTCCGTAGCGCGAAGTCCTGAAAAAGCATCCACGTAGTAAGGTGTACTTCCTCTCCATACGCCTTTAAGTACGGGTTTTAAACCCTCCTCCTTAATTGGCTCGGGGTCAGGAAAATTTTCTACCGGCAGTTTTTTGAGAGCTTCGTCTATAAATTGCCGCCAAAGGGGCGAGACTTTAAGCCCCGCCACCTGCTTCATCGGTCGGTTGTCATTGTTTCCAGCCCAAGCGCCCACGGCAATATTTGGACTATACCCTATGATCCATGCGTCTCGATAGTCGTTTGTGGTACCGGTCTTTACTGCCACATCTCTACCGTCAAAACGCAAGAGCGAATTTGCGCCGAAAAGCGGGGTTCTGGCCACATTGTCTGAAAGAATGTCTGAAATCCATCTGGCAGTTTCAGACGGCAAAACCCGCCTGTCTTCTTTTTTATAACTCTCCAGTACCGCGCCCGTTTTGTCCTCCACTCTAAGAATCGGGGTATGCGCCTCTCTAACACCGTCATTTGCAAATACGCTGTAAGCTCCGACAATATCCAAAAGCCGCACTTCCCCACCTCCTAAAACCAAGGTCAGCCCGTACAAGCCGGCGTTACCTAGAGTGGTTATGCCCATATCTCTGGCAGTCTCCAATGTGTCTTGAAGCCCAGCAAGATACAAAACTTTAATCGCTGGAATATTTATAGACTGCGCTAACGCGTTTCGAAAAGATACAGGACCTCTGAATATACTGTCGTAGTTTTGCGGACTGTAGCAAACATCGGTAATTTCAAAAAAGTTCGGAGCGCAGGCGGTAGAAAATTGAGTTTGCAGGTCAAATACGACAGTTTCGGCAGTGTAACCCTTGTTTATGGCTGTAGCGTAGGCAAAAGGTTTAAAGGCCGAACCTGGTTGACGGCGCGCCAAACTAACGTTGAAATTACCATCAATCTCTTCGTCAAAATAGTCGCGTGAGCCGATCATAGTCAAAATTTGTCCGGTTTTTGGGTCAATCGCCACGAGAGCGGCGTTTTCCGCGTCAAACTCTTTTTGGTTATTAAGGGTAAATTCTTTCACCATCTCTTCCCCTTTTTCTTGAAGCGCGTAGTCCAGAGTAGTAATAACTTTAAGCCCACCGGATTCAACCGCGTCTCTCCCATACTTTTCTTCAAGATATTGCTTTACATATATCACAAAGTGTGGAGCTTTGATTCCAAAGTCCGGCTGGGGTTGAAATTCCACTTTTTCTTCTTTGGCTTTTTCATAATCCTCCTGGCTTATGAAACCGTTTTGGAGCATCCTGAAGAGAATCAGATTTTTCCGTTCCTCAAGACGGTCGCGATTGTTGCCGTAAGGCGAAAAGAAAGTGGGGGCGTTTGGAAGTACCGCTAAATACGCCGACTCCGCAATAGTAAGGTCTGCCGCGGTCTTATCAAAAAACTGCTTGCTGGCTTCCTCTATGCCGTAAATACTGCCTCCGTAAGGAACTTCGTTTAGATAAAATGCCAAGATTTCCTCTTTGCTCAAAACTTTCTCAAGTTTTACGGACAATACCCACTCTTTTAATTTTCTGGCAATTGTTTTTTCTTTTGTGAGAAGTGAATTTTTTACAACCTGTTGAGTAATCGTGGAACCGCCCTGTGAAAAACCTCCTTCTTTCAAGTTTATCCAAACTGCTCTCAAAAATGAGAGCGGTTTTACGCCTTTATGCTGCCAAAACTGGTCGTCTTCAATAGCCACGGTCGCGTTTTTAATGTTTCTGGAAATTTCTTCAAAAGGAACTATCTTTCTTTTAACATTTTCATGAACATCGTACAGAAGTATTTCTCCCGTGCGGTCGTAGATTTTGGTGGACTCGGAGACTTTTCTCTGGTCAAAAGATTCCAAATCAGGGATTTTAAGAGTGGCGAGCCATAGCAAAACTAGACCTGCAAAAAAAAGGCTCAAAATCAGGCCTAAAAATAAAATTTTCCGTAAAATCTTCCATTTTCTGGATTTTTTACCTCTCATAAAAACTATAATACCACATTATTTGTGATGTTTAAGAGCCTATCCACTATCTAATGCCTAGGCGAAATGTTCAAAATCCGCCCGCGAAAATTGCGGATTTTGAGGAAGCATATCGAGATACGCTGACGAAAAAGACACAATTTGGAGCAGAATTTTGGACATTTCGGCAGGCAAGCCCCCCGCTTGCTTTGCAAGCGCACACCAATGAATATTGGTGTGGGGGCAAGCTATATTTTTTCTTGTATTTTGCGGTTAGATAGTGGATAGGCTCTAAGGCCAGATAAACAGGTGCTATAGGACAACCGTTTCCACCTGCTTCGTTTTCGTCAGAAATATGATATTCTGTATGTAATGAAACCGACTGAAAAAGAAGTGAACGAACTTTTAACACGAGGAATTTCAGCCGTCTACCCTTCAAAAGATAGCCTTAAAGAGGCCCTTTTATCCGGTAAACGGTTGAGTTTCTATTTGGGCGCCGACCCCACGGGGCCCGAACTCCATCTAGGCCACTCCACAAATCTCATTTTGATTGAAAAACTTAGGCGGCTCGGGCACAAAACCATAGTGCTTTTTGGCGATTTTACCGCTAAAATCGGCGACCCTACAGGTAAAGAAAATACCCGACGTCAGATGACTGAAAAAGAAATAAAAACCAACATAAAAACATGGAAGTCCCAAATTTCGCGGATTGTCTCTTTTGAGGACAAAGAAAATCCGGCTGAAATATTACTTAACAGCAAGTGGCTTTCCAAGCTGAAATTTACGGATGTTTTGGAACTATCTTCCCATGTTACGGTAAAACAAATGATTGAGAGGGATATGTTTGAAGAAAGGGTGAAAGCGGGCAAGCCCATATATCTTCACGAATTTTTTTATCCATTGATGCAAGGGTACGACAGCGTGGCGATGGATATTGACGGCGAGATTGGCGGAAACGACCAGACTTTCAATATGCTTATGGGAAGGATGCTTCTTCGCCAATACAAAAATAAAGAAAAATTTGTGATAACTACGACACTTCTTGTAAATCAAAAGACCGGCAAAAAACTTATGAACAAAAGTGAGGGCGACTACATTCCCCTTACCGCCGGTTTCGAGGATATGTACGGCAAAGTTATGGCGTTGCCAGATGAAGTAATTTTACAAGTTTTGACCGACTGCACGTTTCTTCCTCTGGAAGAAATAGAAAAAGTTAAAATAATGCTCCATGAAGGCTCTAACCCCAAAGAAGTCAAAATGCGTCTTGGACGCGAGATAGTGACGTTATATCACGACGCAAAAAAAGCGGCTGCGGCTGAAAAAAAATTTACCGAAGTTTTCAAAAAAGGAGGTATGCCGGATGAGGTGAGAATCGTGAAATTGAAAAAAGAGGAAATGTTGGCCGACATTCTAGTACGCGAAAAACTGGTGTCTTCTAAGACCGAATTTCGCCGCCTTCTTTCAAACGGCGCGATTTCAATAAACGGAGAAACTGCCAACGAAAATTCTTCTCTCCAGATTACAAAAGACGCTGACATAAAAATCGGCAAACATCGCTTTTTGAAAATAAAGAGCTAGGACCTGAGCGCTTGGTCTCTAATTCTCCCTTTTGTAAAGGGTGAGAAAGCGAATGCGTGGAGCTTTCGCAAGACTCATTGAGGATTTTTGTGAGCGAAGCGAAATAAAAAGCCCAATGAGTGGACAGCTTCTGTAAGAAGCACTGCATTCTTATGCAGGAGGGATTTATAAATCCTCCGTCACCGGAATGACTACCCTCTTTGCAAAAGGAAGAAAAAGAAAAGCAATAAATTGCGTAAGTCCTAGAAGTGTTGAACTTCACTGCAAGCTCGGGACCATAAAGTCCTGAAAACGTTAGGAAAATACCGTCCCGACTTTTGTCGGGACGGTATTTTTTATTCCTCGTCGTCAAACGAATCTTCAAGACCGGAAAAATCGTTTTCTTCATCTGAAAGAGCGTCTTCCGTATCGCCAACCCTTTCCAAGTCTTCAGAATTAAAATTTTCTCCTATTTCATCATTCATACTAAAACCAAACTATTTGATAATACTCCCTCAAGTAGGGAGATGAAAGCACTTTAGTTTTACCAAATGGGCATTTTTTTGCAATAGGAAAACGATAAGACTGTGGAAAACTCGCGTCTGGAAACCCCCTACATGCTTATATCATGCGAAATACAAAATCGGCGGTGTGAGTGATATTTCAATTTATTGCCGCACGCTATATGCGCGTTGGGTGGCAAAAAATGTAAGTCCTGTAGCGATGGCGTCATATTCGTCGTCTTGGGGTTTCTTGTCTAAAGAAAGATTTATCAGCTTTTCAATCATTGAAATTACGGCTTTTTTGTCGCTTCTGCCGTAGCCGGTAACCGCCACCTTTATCTGCAGAGGCGTGTATTCAAAGACGGGAAGCCCCGCCCGGGCCGCCTCGGCTATCACAACCCCTCGGGCTTCGGAAACCTTCATTGCCGTTTTTTGGTTCGTGTTTAAAAAAAGTTCCTCAATGGCGAGAGCTTCCGACGGGAAGACGTTGAGCGTTTCTGAAATTTTTTTTGATATCTGCCCGAGTCTTTTGGCATGAGCATCCTTTGCCGAAGTTTTAAAGCATTCCG
Organism: bacterium; assembly: GCA_030689285.1. Taxonomy (GTDB): domain Bacteria; phylum Patescibacteriota; class Minisyncoccia; order Phycocordibacterales. The sequence continues at coordinate 5,977 of JAUYJM010000001.1, read as the reverse complement.
AATAAAGCAAGGTTTCTTTGCCTCCTTTTTCCTTTTCAATAATCGCTATACCGAGTCTCTCGTAGCCGGGATCAATGGCTAAAATTTTCATAAAATTTTAGAAATCCGAAATTCTAAATAATAACTAAAATCCAAATCAAAAAATCAAACACTTTTCTGTATGATAGAGCCAAAAATTTTCATAAGTTCAGACGCTTCTGTTACAAGTTTATTTCTCTCCAGAACGCAAACTTCAGGAATATCTAAAAGTTTTAGCCAATAAATAGTTTCTTTTGACTCTTTACGACAGATTTTTATTCTCATCAAAAAATCCTTCCGACTTAATGACTCATTTGCTTCTATGTAATTGGCTCCCATAGAGCCCGAAGAGCGAATAAGCTGTTTACCGTCTTCCAAATTTCCTGTTGTCTTGGGAATCTTTTTTACAAAGTTTCTTACACATTTTGCAAATTCCAATGTTCTTTCCTCCAGATCATACGTCTTTTTTAAGTTTTCTGTCATTTGAATTTGTTTAGGATTTAGATATTAGAATTTCGGATTTGGTAATCAATAAGCTATTCTGCGTTGGTGAAAACCTCTTGGACCTCTTCGTTGTTTTCCAATTCTTCCACAAGTTTAGAAAGTTTTTCCGCGTCCTCGTCGGAAAGGGGGACCGTGGTCGTTGGTTGCAGGGTTGCTTGCCCCGAGCTTGTCGAGGGGTTGGTGCTTTTCTTGAACGCCCAAACCGCGCTTCCGGGAGCGGAGAGAGAAAAGCCGTTTTCCGACAGAATATGTTTCACTTCCTGGGCCGCCTTGTTTCTGTTGTCGGTCAGTGCTTCTATAAGCATCGCAACCCCACCCGGCCCGTAGGCCTCATAGACAATCGCCTCCATGGCGGTTTTCTGTTCCGTAGCTCTTTTAATCGCCCTTTCAATGTTGTCATTCGGCATATTTTCTGCCTTGGCGCGTTCAACAACCGCCTTTAAAGACGGGGAGTTCAAATTGCCGTTCGCAAGCTTTGCTTCGGTGGTTATAAGTTTGGCGAATTTACTGAATACCTTGGATTTATGAGCGTCTGTTTTCGCCTTTTGGTGTTTTATTTGCTTCCATTTGTTATGTCCTGCCATGGCAACAGTCTAAAGTTTAAAGTTGAAAGTGTAAAGCTTTAAAACCGCTACATTCAAATTGTCACTTTAAATAAACACTGTCTAGGAACACGGATTGACAGGTATATGACTTCTCTTAAACTCTTAAACCGTACGGTTATCAGGGATATGCTCCAACAATCCTTTGCGTTAGCTCAAATCGATCCCTTGTTTATTTGTGCAAGTTAGGGAATAACAAGTCCTTTAAAAATGAAAGAGTAAAAAAGATTGTTTTGGAAATATGGCTTAAAATAGAGGTCTTTTAGGACTGGACAGAAGATGTTTAAAATGTGCTTGACAGTTAGCTCTGACTATGCTATACTATATAAATAAGGTTCAGTCGCAGGAAAAGCACCCACAAATAGCTAAATAAATTAAGACAATCTTTAGAGGAGAGAGTCAGACGGTTCAACTTTAGTAGGCCATTTATTTTATTTGGCTTCCAAGGTTGAAAACAACCGCCAGATTTCTCCCAAAGGGAAATCTGGCGGTTGTTCGTTAGGACATCTGCTGAAAGAGAGGTCTGACCCGCTTTGCTTTCAGAAATGTCTTTGCGACCGAAGATTGCTTCGGATAGGCGAAGAAGGACGTTGAAAATTAAATAGGCAGAAGAAAGTCAGAATGAAGCACGCTGATATCGTGCGGATTGAATTTTCAATCTATGTTCTGACGGGAAAACCCCAGTACCAGAAAATCAGAATTTTAGGTACGGGGCATAGCACGAAGCGAGAAATACGCTTTAAAAATGTTATTCCTCTTCGCCTTGCTGACTGATGGCGCCTTGCCACGCTGGAGAAGTCCGGAGGCGGGTAAAAAGCATAAGGTCGGCAGTGCAAGAGGGGTCGCACCAAAGACGCAGATAAGAGCCCCATTCCAAAACTTGAGCCCGCGGTTATTGCTGTGGGGTTCAAGGGTAAAAAAAGGAGCCGAATATCTCCTCGAAAAACAAAACTGTCCGGAGAGAAACGTAATGAAAAAATTCGTTTTGACTCTGGGTCGGGTCCTCTGGGAAACCATTGCTTTTGTGGTAATGGTTGTCCGTAACCCCGGACCTTCACTTGCTGTGGCCACTTTGGCTACGGGGGTGTTGTCCTATGTGGTAACAGGAGGACGACCTTGGAATTCGGCGGTATTCGTTTATACCGCTCTCGCCTGGCTATGTTGGATAGTCATTAGGTGGGGATACTTCCAGATGGAGAAGTCCTCCAGTGGGAAGTAGGAATTCCTGACTGATGGAAAGACATCCGAAGGATCGCGCAACCTTCGTAACAGAAGCGCGTAAAAGTCCGGTTGTGTCAGACACATCTGGAAAGTTGCCGACATCGTAAAGTCGGGCTTCGCTGGCAGAAAGCGCGGAGGGCGATGCCGTTATATCGCAGCGAGTTTTGGAGAAACGAACGGTTTTCGTTTCTCCACTTTATTGAGCCGATCTTCTTTCAATTGAAAATTACCGAAGGTCGGTTCATAGAGAGTTAGTCTGTAAGTAAAAAAGCTAATTGAAGAAATGAAGAAAAAGTTCGTCCTTTCCGATATACGAGGTAGCTTGTTTGAAGATTTCTTTGAGCGTCCCTTTTGCGATAGGGTCGTGGTTCGGGATAAGCAGTGTTTGTTTCCCCGAGGCACTGATGCGGCGAAGCTTGATATGGCTTCCTTTCTGTCCGACGGTCTCAAAACCGAAAGAGCGAAAGATGGTCAGTATCTCCTTCGCCTTGAGATTTTTAAGCATTGACCCCATAGAGCGGCAGGGAGAGTTCAAAGTTGGTAAGAATTGATGGAGTGGCGCCAAAGCCGAGCTCTGCGGGATTTTCTCCCTCAAAAAAGAGTAAAACCGCCTCGCGGATGTTCGCCGTTAACTCCTCAAAGGTCTTTCCTTGAGTAACTATCGGAGCATTCACTCCGCTTGCGGTATAGAATCCGTCTTCTTTTGAAATGGTAAATTGGATGATGTTTTTCATAACCTTACGATAGCAAAACTTGAGCAAAAAAACAATGCTATTCCTCATTTGACATGACTCATTGTAATTCCTCTTTTCTTACCAACGCGGATTGGTGCGAAAAGAGGGGTTGCATCGCCACTATCCAAGCGATAGAGGTAAGCGCTACACCCCTTAGAGCGAACGGTGGTTGACTTCGGTCAACAGACCAGATACGGACAAATGCGGACTGGACGCGGAGATTATTTAGGATTGAGCGGTGATTTGAGTTCAGGAAAACTGAATTTAAATCACCGCTCAACAAAATGGAGTTTTGTGGTGAAAGACAGGAAGAACAAAAAAATAAAAGAGCCGCGCGAAGCGCGGCAAAAAGTTATGAAAAACATCATCCGTTTTTTCGCGGCGCTTTTCGCGGCGCTTTTCACCCCCGCCCCCACCACCGCTTCCACAGTGGAGAACGCCCTTTTGCCGGTGGATTTCGCCACCGGTGAAATGGAAATTGTCCCCGTCGGTCCGAGCAGCGTCAGCAACTGCGCCCTTCGAGGCGACGAGGCCCGGCTCGTAAACGGCCGTAAGGCCATTTACACGAGCCGTGCGGGCAACCCCCGGGTTGCCCGCATAGTCGCCCACGAGTGCTACGGAGTCGTCGTCCTCCGGCGCGGTCGCGCCGGAACCTTCCGCCGGGCCATTATGGCCTAGCCGGAACGAGATTCGGGTTGAGGAAGTCGAAAGGGTTTTCGGCTTCCTCTCTTTGTTCAGACCATTTGTGTTAACAAGTGGTCTGATAGAGATTTGAAGTTTGTCTTCATAGCGTTATGGGTGGGAATACTCATAAATATAATTTTAAAAAATAATTGGAGTTATTTGTGCCCAAAACGCTATGAAGAAAAAGGTTGTCAAAACGGTCGGCAGCGTGTGCGAAACACACGCTGCCGAGTTCGGGATAGCGGGTAAGCTGTCCCGAATAGGTTGCCACTTCTTGGTGGCAGTCCGCCGACCAGAACTCTGGCGGCGGTCGGTGTCGGGAATTTACCGCGAATTTTCGCGATAGATTCCAACAAAAAGGTCTGCCGATTATCCTCCAATCGATCGGAATTGTCTCGACTTGTTTGGTCGAGAAAGTGGGCAAAACCCGCGGAGAGTTCTCCTCTCAAAAAACAGAGACGCGGAAACGGTCTGGATTGGTTATTCGGACGCACCCCGCGAAAGTGGGTGGAGGAGGAAACGTCAAATGTACGTAATCCTTTCTGACGGCACCGTGGTGTCTTGGGTTGAGTACCAAGACATCATCGCCTCCGGCAACTAGCCGGATGGTGCCCTGCTTGAATCAGAAATGATGACAGGCGGCCTCGGGCGACGAGGTGGCAACAGAAAAGTCGCAGTAGGTTTAAATCCAGCACGGGTCTTAGGTTAGATTTGGTGCTGGACTTTATTGAGCCCCCGATTCGTTCCAACACTCAAAAATGTGAGTGTTGGATAAATCGGAGGTTCATAGAGATATTACCTGTTTGGACATCTGGCGCATCTGTTTGTCAAAAGTTACAAGTGTCGCTCCACGTATATTCGCTGTATGTAAAACAGCGTAATCGGCGAATGATGCTCTGGTCTGAAGTTTCAAAAAGAACTCGGCTTCATTCTGAAAATTGTTCGGAAAATGAACAACGCGTGGAGAAGTGTTTGCGAACTGCAGAAATTTATCCGCTTGCTTCTTAGAGTGTTTGTAGCAAAGAACGCTAGCCGTTTAAGTAGCTACAACATACGGCAGGACGACATCGCCCTCCAGAGAGTTCCATATTGAAAGCGCCTCGTCATGATGAACATCGTTTCGGAGAAAAATAGCTACCCATACAGAAGTGTCAAAAAAATATATAGCATGAAAAGTTACGCATCGTAGAGAGTTTGCTGAACGCGCTCGCTTACCCGTTCTTTCTTTTCGGTCTTGGCGGGAAGAATGTATTTTTCAATACGCTCGGATGCTTTCCTTTGTTGTTTGCGCTTTATCGGTAATACGATTCGGTTTCCGTATCGGTTTATGAATTTTGTTTGAGTTTCCATGTTTTTAGCATACCATTTTTGACATGAAAAATCCGTAAACGGCAGTTCATTGTAATTCCTCTTTTCTTACCAACGCGGATTGGTGCGGAAAGAGGGGTTGCATCGCCACTATCCAAGCGATAGAGGTAAGCGCTACACCCCTTAGAGCGAACGGTGGATTGGTGAAAGCCAAATCCGACTCAAGAAGTGCCGGGCTCGCTCCCGACCGCCACACCATTCTGGCAACAGAATGGTACCGGCAGACAGCCCGCGATTAGACCACTATCATCGCGGGAGGAAGGTGTCATTGGTGGTCAGGGGAGACGTGTTCCCCCAGGGAAAATGCCGGAAGAGGCGAAATCACTTCCGGCAACACAGGGTTCTTTGCGTCTGTAGCGCAAAGAAATGGTCAATGGGAGAGTGAACGCCTTCGGGTATTTATGCCCGCGCTTTCACTCTTCCTAGGTTTTGTGGGAGAGTAGGGAATTTAGTTCAAAATCGCAAGCGATAAATCCAGTCGTGGGGGCCTATGGCAAGGAGAAGGATTGTCTTTCCATTCAAAAACCGAAATGCAATCCTATACTTTCGGTCAACACGAAAGCTCCAAAGAGCTTTTTCTTTTGGGGATAATTTCTCTGTGTTAAGAGAGGGATGAAAGGGATTTTTAGAGAACATTTCTTGTTGTTTCGCGGCTTTCTTTTGAATTGTCTTTGGTAATTCGGCAAAAAGAGTTTCAAATTTGTCGGTAACAACAAGTTCAATCATAATAAACTGAAAAGTTACTTGATGAGGGCATTCAGGGATTTGACTTTTCGAAACCTGCCTGCTTTGTAGTCCTGTTCCGACTGCTCTATGGTTTTCAGAAAATCAGGATTAAGCATGCCG
>JAUYJM010000074.1 GCA_030689285.1 bacterium | reverse complement strand
ATTAAACTTACTTACATTAAAACCGATTTTGTATGTTTTGAACTTTTCGGAGGCGGGGGAGAACGAAGAAGAAATTGTCTCTAAAATACCGGGGCCGTACGTAAAAATTGACCCAGTTTTTGAAAAGGGATTGGATGACCTTATAAAAGAGGGGTACAAAATGCTTGACCTCATCACATATTTCACTACCGGCGAGGATGAGACGCGCGCTTGGACTATCCCAAACGGCTGGACAGCCCCTTTGGCCGGAACGGCGATTCACACCGACTTTAAAGACAAATTAGTGCGGGCGGAGGTCATTGAATGTGGGAAACTCCTTGAAGCCGGCTCATACGCTTCTGCTCGTGAAAATGGGTGGGTGAGGACGGAAGGAAAGGAATATGTTGTAAAAGACGGAGATGTGATTGAGTTTAAAATTTAAGATAGGTGTCCAACCTCCAGAAATTTAGAAAAATTCATGGTATAATGTTTTTCTATCATTCTTGCGTTTAATGATGTCTTCAAGCGAGCTTTCAGCGAAAGCTGCGTAACCTTTTTTCGAGCTGAATTGATCCGTTATTATTTCCTTTGAGCAGATTTCCTTTTTAACGAGGCCGCAATATTCTTTCCAGCTGGAAAGAATGAGCCGTTTTTCTTTACCGATGATTTGATGTCCTCTGTCATTTAAATTGACGTATGCGCTAGTATGAAGGAGCTGAACATTGTCTTCTATGTGGACATACTTATATTTTCCTTGAAATAGTGACCCTGACCGGCTGTATTTTTCATTGAAATACAGAGTGTACCCGCCGCCTAGCCGCTTCATAAATTCACTTATGCCTCTGTCCACAAGTGAAGTCAAAATTAAATGGTAGTGATTTGGATTAAGGCAGTAAGCGACGATTTTCACCAATTTTTCGCTTTCATGCGCCGTGCAAAAACGCCTTTCTTCCGTCAAGGAGAGTTCGTATATACCGCGAGTAGGTTCCACGCAATTAAACATCACCATTGACTCCAAAAAACGACACGAATCGGAAGGGTCGCTAAAAATCAACCGCTTGTCCACCCCACGGTTGAAGACATGAAAGTATTCTCCTTGAACGATGGGAAATCTATTAGCCATATAATATTACCCGTTAAGTATGACAGTTGTATATTATGTATTATAATAACATTACAACATTATAACACACAAACAAGTTGTCTTCTGGAGGTTGGACACCTTAGCACACCTTAGCATTGACTTTTAAGTCAATGCACGGTATTATGATATGCGAGCGGAACTTTTTTCGCTTTTTTGTATGAAAAATCAAATTACAAAGACATTTCAAAAAAATCATAGATGGATTGCCAAGAGGACTAAGACAGAAATTCTGATTTGCGTTTGCGGAAAAAAATATATAAAGACACGCAAGAGTCAGATAACTTGCATTTTTTGCATCGGTAGAGGTGACCGAGTGAAGTGAAATATTCGGTCGTATTTCGCTTTTAATCATCTAAGACTTATGAAAAAAATCTACAAAAGTAATACGAACAGGATTTTCTTCGGTCTGCTAGGTGGTTTAGGAGACTATTTCAACATTGACCCGACACTTCTTCGTTTGGTTTGGATTCTAGTGACGATATTTACAGGATTTGTCCCGGGAATGTTGGCCTATGTCATAGCGAGTATGGTCGTACCGAAGTACCGCTTATAAACCACCCTTTTTAACGCTCTGAAGAAACGAATCGTAACTCACTTCCTTTCTGTTTTCAGGCAGAACTTTTTTAAGTACAAGTCCTTCTTGCCATTCGGCTTCTTTAATTATCACGCGAATTTTTCTGCCCGCCTTGGATGAGAAAAAATAGGCGCCCGGCCAACCGTCATAGGCCCGAATCTTTAAAAAATTTCGTCTAGGGTTGCCGTTTTCAAGGTCAATAAGTCCGTCTGTTTTTGCGATTTTTTTAGTGTAAGTCGCTTTTGACTCGTCTTGAGCCGTTGTCTCTACCGCTCCATTCAGCCATTGTGGCAGGATTTTCGCTAAAAGTCTTCCGCCGAGTATGGCAAGTTTGAGTTCTATTTCCCTAGCTGGCAATATTTCCCCATTCTCACCCTTCTTTCCTTTAGTTTTAAAAGTTTCTCGCGCAAGAATGGGACCGTGGTCCATTTTTTCGTCCATAAGCATTATGGACACGCCGGTCTCTCCGTCGTCGTTTAGTATGGCGCCCTGAACCGGAGACGCTCCCCTATATTTAGGAAGCAGGGAAGGATGGACGTTTAAAGCGCCGCGCTTCGGAATATCCAAAACGTCTTTGGAAATGATTAGGCCATAAGATGCCACTATAAAAACCTCCGGAATTTTTTCAAATTTAAACCGTTTTATGTCATCTGGATTGGAGGGCTGTAAAACCGGTATTGAGCGGACTCGCGCCCACACTTTTACAGCCGAAGCAGTGAGTACAAGCTTTCGGCCCTTAGGCCTGTCAGGCGCGGTTACTACCAAACTCGGCAGAAACCCCACCTTTTCAAGCTCATTTAGCACAGCCACACTAAATTCATCAGTTCCCCAAAATACGAAGTTAATCATTCTACCTAAAGTTAGATTAATTTTTCACCAATTTTGCCATAATTCGGCAGTATTTCCCTGAGATCCTTTGCTTTATCAATGAAGAGGATGCCCTCCAGATGGTCTACCTCATGCTGAAAAATTTGTGCAAGAAGCGCTGACGCGCCACGTGTAATTTTCTCTCCTTTTTCATTGTAACCGACGACAGTCGCTCTGCATGCCCTCCTGACTTTTCCGTAAAGCCACCGCACAGAGAGACAACCTTCCTCCATAAGTTGGGTTTCTTTGGAAAGTTTCAAGATCCTTGGGTTTATAAAAACAATATTCGAATGAAGAGCTCTGTTTCCATTTTCTTGCGCTTCGTTCAAAACTTTTTTTGATACAATAAAAATTCGCAGAGGATAACCGAGTTGGGGAGCGGCAATAGCTACGCCGTCAGGTTGGGTAGAAAGAGACTCCGCCATCTCTTTCAGAATTCCTTGAATTTTCGCGGAAGATATCTCTGAAATGGGTACCTCCACGGATTTGCGTCTCAAAATCGGGTTGTCCTTCTCTAATATCATTTTTTCAGGTTTTTTCATCGGTGAGCAAATTATGCCAGATATCAAGATATTTTTCAATATATGCGTGTGACTTTGGGCAGAAATAGGGCTTCTTTTGCTACTCATTAATGTTAAATGGGAAAAACTTATGGGACTGTTGCCGAATAGGCTTTTGAGGTGATTTTTCCAAAATTAGCGCGAGGCGAAGTTTCAAATTTATGGCTTAATGCTAGAAGTATTGGCCATAAATTTGAAACAAGCCGCAGCCAAATTTTGGGGACATCGGCCAAATGGATATTCGGCAACAGTCCCCTTATGGCTTTTTAACCATATTTATGCTACAATTTTCTTGTTTTTAATTTTGAAATAATTATGACAAGCGAGGACAATGCACTGAATGAGATACAAGAAGCGGAAAACCGCGCCGAAGAATTGAGGCAGAGCGGGAAAAAAGCGGCGACTGACATTGAAAATAAAGCGATCAAACAGGCGGCAGAGAGCTTGTCTCTTCTGAAGCAGGAAATCAAGGAGAAAAGGGTTGAGGCCCTTTCGGCGCAGAAGGTTGAGCTCAGAGTGTTGTATAAAAAAATCATAGCCGAGGGTGCCAAGGAGGCCGCTAAAATAAAGAGTATTAGCGACGCGAAGCTTGCAGAGGCATCCAAGTTTGTAATTTCTCTTCTGTCCGCTTAACTATGAGTATTGTGGTTATGCAAAAAATACGTCTTTGGCTACATTCCAAAGACGCGCGAAAAGTTTTAAAGGCCGTGCAGAGGTCTGCCGCTGTTGAATTTACAAAAATTGACGCGGAACGGAACTTGTTGAAAAACGAACTGACTGATTTTGAGTTGGCTCATATTGCCGGTCAACTTGACTTTGCCGTGCGGTTTCTTGAAAAATTTGAGAACAAAAAAAGCGGAATGAAGGCCTTGTTGGAAGGCGACAAAGTTCGGATGCGAACGGAAGATTGCGACAGACTTTTGCGGACTTTTGACTATAAGAAAATCGTTCGAGAACTCGGTCGTTTAGAAGGGGAGATAAACGTTTTGGGGAGCACGAAAGCAATACTTGAGGAAGAGGAGAGGTTGCTATCAGGGTGGAAAAGTCTTTCTATACCGCCGTCGGTTGTTGAGACTGCGAGCATGTCGCTGTCCCATTGGCAAGGTTCACACGCGGATAGAGTCCTGTTTGAGGGAGAGTTGAAGGCGGCGAAAATAGACTGCGAGATTTACGAAGTAGATGTCTTTTCGTATCTCCTCGTAGTTTTCAAAAAGGACTTTGAACAGGCGGCAAAACTAGCAATCGTTTCCCATCTTGAAAAAGCGGATTTGGGAAAATCGGACAAAGTCCCGGCGGTCAGACTGGAATGCATTGCGGAGGAAATGGTGGAAATTGCGCGTAAAATTGAGAAGACAAAAAATGAAGTTAAAGAGTACTTGCCAGAATTGACAAGGCTCAAAGTTATTAGCGATTCGGTTTCGTGGCAAAAAGCAAAGCATGAAGTTGCTTCAAGCGCGAGCGGGACAAAAACCTCAATGGTTTTGGAGGGCTGGTGTCCCGCGTCCAAATTGGAATCTCTAATAAAAGCGATTGAGAAGGAGACGGAATTATTCTTTTTAACTTCAGTTGAACCGACCGAAGGCGAAGACCCACCAGTAGAGATTGAAAACAATGCCGTTGTTCTGCCATTTGAGTCTATTACGAGACTCTACGGTCTACCGGGGCACAAAGACCTTGACCCCACTATGTTTTTGTCCGGCTTTTTCTTCATATTTTTTGGCTTATGCCTCACCGATGTGGGCTACGGATTATTTTTAGCTGGCATAATCGCGGCTATTTTGTTTTTCTTTAAGATTCCAAAAGATTCTAAAAAACTTCTTCTCCTTCTTATGTTTGGAGGTATTTCGGCGGCCGTGGCCGGTGTTTTCTTTGGAGGATATTTGGGGGTGCCGATAAGCGCGTTGCCGAAACCACTGGCAAATTTGCAGCTTTTTGACCCGATACAGTCTCCTATGCCGGTGCTTTTCCTGTCACTTGCGCTTGGCGTGCTACAGGTGCTTTTTGGTATCGTCCTTAGAATATATAGGGAGGCGAAAAACGGCAGATTTGGCGATGGGATTTTGGACGGCGGACCTTGGCTTCTGCTTTTTGGGGCTTTGTTTGCCTTTGGAGCGAGTAAACTGGGTTTTTTGTCGCGAGGAGGCGATGGGCTGACAACGTGGTTTCTTCTGATTGCCGTGGCCCTCTTAGTGGCAACTCAAGGCAGGAAGGAAAAAACCATACTAGGAAAGTTTTTTAAAGGCACGCTCAGTCTCTATGACAGTGTCGGATATTTTTCTGACATACTCTCATATTCCCGTATATTGGCATTGGGGCTTGCTACGAGCGCATTGGCGTTTGCGGTAAACCTTATTGCCGCGCTTCTTAGAGATATGATACCGGTTGTGGGAACAGCTATCATGGTACTTGTCCTGATTATCGGGCATTTATTTAACTTGGCGGTCAATACCCTTGGCGCGTTTATACATAGTGCTCGCTTGCAATTTGTTGAATTTTTCGGTAAATTTATTGCGGGCTCGGGGAGACAGTTTAAACCTTTTAAAAGAGAAGAGAAGTACGTCACGATTGAGGAAATGTGAGTAAATGGTGTGAGTCTTAGAGCTCATCCACTATCTAACCGCAAAATACAAGAAAAAATATAGCTTGCCTGCCGAAATGTCCAAAATTCTGCTCCAAATTGCGTCTTTTTCGTCAACGTATCTCGATATGCTTCCTCAAAATCCGCAATTTTCGCAACGAATTTTGAACATTTCGCCCAGGCATTAGATAGTGGATAGGCTCTTAGAAAAATCGTTTAGCAGTTTAAATTATTAAATTATGGAAATTACACTCGGTTTAGCGTTAGTTTTCGGTGGAGCGGCTCTGGCGGCTCTTTTTGGTTTTATCGGCTCGTCTCTTGGAATGGGTTACGCAGGGCAGGCGGGAGCCGGAGTAGTAGGAGAGAGGCCAGACCTGTTCGGTAAAGTTCTTCTTATGCAAGCTTTGCCTGGTTCACAGGGTATTTACGGCCTTGTTGGAGCGTTTTTAATATTAAATTTCGCTGGAGTTTTGGGTGGAGAGCCAACCGCAATCAGTACATTTACAGGTTTGCAGTATCTCATAACGAGTCTTCCTTTGGGGCTCGCGGGTCTTTTTTCCGCAATGCTTCAGGGTAAAGTGTCGGCGGCTGGAATAGTGATGATAGCCAAGGATGACACTTTGACAGCGCGCGCCATGGTCTTGGCCGCTATGGTAGAGACCTGGGCTATTTTCGGCTTTCTGATAAGCTTCATCCTTTTAACATCAATATAGCTGTCCGTACACGTACCCTCAACTTTTTAAAGACAAATCTGACAATTTACATATTCAAATCTGTTTGTGGCGGTTTGTCGGCACGCGGACTAATACCATGGCTTTATCCGACATAACTAAAAAAATAATATCAGATGCCAGTTTTGAAAAGGAAAAATTGGTGAAAGAAGCGGAAGAAAAAGCGCGCCTTTTTTTGGCGGATGCAAAAAGCCATGCCGAAATTATGAAAAAAGAAGGAGAAGAGAAGCTCAAGAAGGCGCTGTCGGATAATTTAAAAAAAGTAGAAACCGGCGCAGAACTGGAAAAAAGAAGAATGGTGGAGTTATTGAGAGACGAAGTCATAAAAAACGCTTTTGAGAATGTATCTGCTTTGGTAGAAAAATTTTCGGACAATGAATACGAAGGCTTCACCGAAAGGATTCTTAAAATTTTGCCTAAAAAAATCACGGGAAAAGTTGTAGCACCCAAAGGAAGACTTGCTCCAACCAAGCACGCGTTTAAAAACGCTGGGATTTCAATTACCGATTTTTCGGAAACCAGTGAATGGACGGTCGGATGTAAAATTTTGAACAAAGACTACGACTACGATTTGACTCTGCCTTCGCTTATAAACAAAGTCAGGGAGTCAGAGTACGGCAGTGTGGCTTCAAAACTCTTTAAATAAAATGAGCAATCTCTATATTTACGCAAGCGCTCGCTCGCTTTCTCTTACGCGCAAACTTTTGTCGGAACCCCAGCTAGACCGCCTTTTTGGGGCAAAATCAAAAGAGGAGATATTCAAGGTTCTTCAAGACACATTTTTGGCGTCTTACTTGTCAGGTAAGCCGGAAGACAAAATTGAAGATGGAATCTCCGGCGCCCTTTTTGAGGCGAGAAAACTGGCGTTATCTTTCGCGCCAGAACCAGAACTGTTGCATCCGTACTTCAGTAGATTTGATTTTTATAACCTAAAAATTTTAATAAAGTCCAAAAAAGTCGGCGTAGCTCCTTCTGAAGTAAAAAACAGCTTGATTCCACTCGGAAATGTCGCGCCGCAGAAGCTCCAAGAACTCTTTGAAGGAAACTCGTTGGGAAAAATCTCCCTGGAGTTTTCAAGAGTGGCGGAAGAAGCATCAAAAACCGCCTCTCCGTTTGAAATTGATGAAATTTCGGAACATGGTTACTTTGAAATGCTGCAAAAACATAAGGAAGTATTGGCGAACTGTTTTGTAAGAGAGTACATAGGCCTCTTATCTTTTTACTTCAGCGCTGTATCCGCTCTGAGGCACAAAGCTTACGGTGATTTATTAAAACCTCCGCGAAAGATAAAAGGCGAAACAATCGGGAAGGATGAGATGAACTCTGAAGAGGCGATTTTCCGCGCTCTGAAAAGGAAAGTGAGAAGCGGTGGGCTAGAGGAAGCCGTTAAAGCTTACAAAGAAAAACGGTCTATATCGACGCTTGAAAGAGTTTTAGATGAAGATATATTCAATTTCATAAAAGACGAATCCAGACGGGATATGTTTTCCGTGGCGTCCATCTATTTGTATCTGGAGAGCATGAGGCAAAATGTCGCTACCGTACGGGCTATACTTTCGGCGGCTGAATCCGGGATAAAAGAAGCGGAGCTTAGGGGATTGGTTCGTAATATCAGACGCGGTGTCCGCATATAAATTTTAACGAGATGAACAGTAAACATTCATACAAAATGGCGGTTGTAGGCCCACATGGTGTAACTTCGCTTTTTAAATCAACTGGTGCGGCTGTTTTTATCGCGGAAACAGGCGAATCAGCTCTCACTGTATTGCGAAATTTGCGCAAAGAAACCTCAAACGGTAAAACAAAATACGCCGTAATTTTTCTGGCGGAAAAGCTTAGGAAAGAAATGCGCGATGATGACTTTTCTCGCGTTTCGGCAGGCGTTCTACCCGCGGTGGTTGTAATTCCCGGCGCGGAAGGAGGAAGCGGCGAAGCGCATAGAAATCTTCGCAAGTTGGCCGAACGAGCGGTGGGTATGGATGTGTTGAAGTAATATCATGCAGAACTAATAACTATTCCACACCTTGCCCACAAGTCTCGTCTGGAGAACGACGTCTCACGGAAATGGGTAAATTCCGTTTTACCTACACGATTGCCTCTCGTGGCTCTTATACCATCTCCAATTAACCATTTCAC
>JAUYJM010000072.1 GCA_030689285.1 bacterium | reverse complement strand
CTCGAGCTGAATAAGTCTTGCGGAAGCTCCAAGTTTTCGCTTCCTCACCCCTTCCCACTATTCCTCGTCACCCCAAAGCAAAGCTTTGGGGTGACGAGGAATAAAATGGCAAAATTTCCAGACAAAAAGCGAGCTCTAAGTCGAAATGAACCGAGGTTCATAGAGACTGAAGCGAAGGTTTTTGACAGAAATTTTGCCATTTTAACGGATGAGCCATATTTATGACCCTTTTGTGGCGATGAGATTGGAGATATGCTCTAAGGCGGAAAATTTAGTTAACGAAGCGTTTGAATAGCTTGTTCTTCCGCCAGCTTTTTCTTTTTCAGTTTTGCGCCACGATTGTAACCTCCCGGTTTTCCGTCCGATTTTATCACTCTGTGGCATGGAATTTCGGGATTGTAGTTTCTTTTTAAAATATTGCCCACAGCCCTAAAGGCATTTGGATTGCCCGAGAGCAACGCGGTCTGTTTGTACGACAAAGTTGCTCCTTTTGGGATTTTTCGAACAATCTCAAGCACTTTTTTCGCAAAGGAGGAACTCATTTTTATTCAGAATCAGACATTTACCCCGCATACAAGCGCGGCCTCTTCCTGGACATCATCTATTTTACCCTTCGCGACGCCGCTCTCGCTAAGGAGAGACGCATTGTTCTTGATTTCACTGCAAAGTACGACATTCCGGCGCAGTAATTCTTGTTTTTCTCGTTTATCAAGGGTGGTCAATACCGTAATAGGATGGATGCCCGCCTTGTCTACGAGATTTCTCAAATTATTTTCTTTTGGATAGCTCCAGCCAAGGAGACTGAGCCCCGCGCACTTTGCGTAGTCAATGGCGGTTCTGGAGAATTTCGTATTTGTGATGAGCCAACCCTCTTCTATTTCACTCTGCCCTTGCCCTGCCATTTTCGCGGAAGCGGCCTTTAAGTCATCCATCCTTGCTTTTACGTACAGCGCCACTTTCAGGTCGGTCTTATAGGAATGGTGGTTGTGAAATTTCATTTCAGCAAACAGGGTTTTTTCTCCATTCCACGCAACCATATCCACTTCGTGGGAAGCGCATGCTCCCTCAAGAACAATTCCTGTTTGCGTTTTGAAACCTTCGGCTTCAAAGACTTTGGCCACAAATTTTTCAAATGGATACCCCGATGGTCCGAGTTCTGTCAACGCTCTTTTCAAGGTATACCTCGCGGCCACCTCGCGTCTCATTCTTTTGAGCGTATCAAAGGCCTTTCTGTATATCTCTTCAGTCGTCATACCGCTTTTCAGTTCAGGTTCCAATTCAAAAAGAACCTTTTCTGCGCTTTGCTTGTCGGCGCCCGAGCGCAAAAGAGAACTGACCAGTTTTTCAGACTGAAAAGTCTCGTCTGCGCCATCAGCTTTTTTTATGATTATGGCGGAGGACATTTGCGGATTATAGAGCTAGAAACGTAGCGCCTACGATTTGCTTATCACTGTTCAACAACAACGTATCAACCTTGTGCTCAAAAATTTTATTGCCGTTATCCGTATAAATAACCACGTAATACTTGTTGCCCGATTCAGTGCCACGCAGAAGCTTAACTTCAACATCGGTGAAGCTTCCGGCCGGCAGCCACCTTGCTCCCAAAATATTTCCCGGCGTGCCGTTTGAGTCTTCCCTTACGGTTACCCAGCCGGGCGCCTGCAACAGTACACTGTCAACCATAACACTTGTTCCGAAAGTCTGATTGCTTACGCCTATAATCCTATTTAGGACGCCGTCTTCATCCGGCATTGACACGCTTCCGCCTTCAATCAAGACATCAAGTCCTCCCGTTTCATTGGACGTTGTGTTTTGGCTGTTTGTGTCTGGAACATTAGAATTGTCACTTTCTCTCTCTGTCGTCAAATCCGTAATCTCGGAGTTCCTGTCTCCAGCCCAGAGCAGTGCCCCGAGGCCAAGACCTAAAAGAAAAGCCACTATCACCGCTATAACCCAGTTTGTCTTGCTATTCTGGTTTATTTTATTGGGATCCATATTGTAATGATTTATGCAGTTTATTGATAATACGGGTATTATAAGTACGAAAAACAGTAAAGTAAAGGGGGTTTTTGGTTATTCAATTATCCCGCCTCCGAGCAGTATGCTTCCTTCGTAAAAGACTGCTGACTGGCCCGGAGTAATAGTTTTCGGCAATTTTTCAAAAGTCACCGAAAATTTGCCTTTTTTTCTAACAAGCCGCGCGTTTTCTAAAACGGAGCGGTAGCGAGTGCAAACGTTTACCCTTTGATTGTTTCGTGGCGGCTCACCCAGCCAATTTACTGAAGAAAGAAAAACTTCTTGCTTGTCCGCGTTTGAGATTTCACCTTTAGGCGCGTTTGTCCGTGATGAAACGGTAATGGTGTTTTTCTTCATGTTCTTTGACACGACGTACATTCGGGAGCTGTCATCAGCGTGTTTTGTTTCCGCTTTACCTGTGTTTATTTTAAACCCATGCCTTTGTCCCAAAGTGAAAAAAATAGCTCCGTCGTGGGTTCCTATCTCTTCGCTTATTTCGTTTAAAACCTTTCCGGGCTCTGCTTTCGCGTAGTGGCCGAGAAACTCTTTCATATCCACTTTGCCTATGAAGCAAAGCCCTTGACTGTCTTTTTTTTGGGCTGTGGGCAGGCCAAATTTTTTTGCAAGTTTCCTTACCTCGGTTTTCTCCATATTACCCACCGGAAACATGATATGGGGCAATTGTTCTTTTTTAATTTGCCATAGAAAATAGCTCTGGTCTTTGGAAGCATCTAAGCCAGCGTGTAGCGTGTAGCGTGTAGCGTCGGAATCCGATTTTTTTGCGTTACGCGCTTCACGTTTCACGCTTCGCGCATAGTGTCCTGTAGCAATATAATCCGCCCCATGCTTCATTGCCCATTCATAAAACGCACCGAACTTTACATAAGCGTTGCACATAACATCGGGATTCGGCGTTCTGCCCTTGCCATACTCGTCAACCATATAGTCCACCACGTTTTTTTTGTAAATCTTTTCGGCATTAAATTCAAAAAACGGGATTTCAAGATGAGCGCAAACTCGCATCGCGTCTTTACGATCTTCCGTCATCGTGCATTTCATCCAGTCAGGTTGCCAGACCTTTATAAAAACACCGGTAACGTCGTAGCCAGACTCTTTTAAAAGCGCCGCTGAAACAGACGAATCCACTCCGCCCGACAATCCGACAAAAACTTTTCTCTTTCTCATAGTTGACATAATAACCTATGCGTGCTATTTTTGCAAAAATTCTTCGCTCTCTCAAAGAGGGCAGAAACCAAAAATCAACACAGGAGAATCAATGAAAAAATACGAGATACAGTCACCCCAATGCCTTCAAATCAACGCGCAAGTTGTGATGAACGGTTTCTGCTACAGCTATTGCGTGGCCCTTCTTGAAAAGCTGAAAGCACTGAAATCGAAAAGAAGGATCTTTGAGGACCCTGCCGAAGCGGATTTTCGGGAGGCGCACGGTGGTAAATCAAAGCTGACACTCATTGCCTATGCAGTTATATTCAAACTGCAGCAGCAGGTAGAAGACAGTTTCCAGGACACAGGAGACAGCTCCCGTCCTGGTTTGGTGACAGAGGGCATTGCGTGCGTAGAGGAATTTCTCGCAATTTTTGTGAGCAAGCCCAAAAAACCTGCGGAAGATTAATCCCGCACAATACCACCGTACGAGCGACAGGAATCAACCCCTGTCGCTTTTTTTGGAGAAACCAACGCTTACGCCGCGATACATTGAAAAAATAAACAGTAAATAGATGGCTTCCTAAGCTCTTGATTAAATTCTCAACTATTCGCCTATTCGCACGAATTAGACAATGAGAGAAAAGCTAGACAATGGAAATTATGGGCCGGGCAATTTTGGGGAGATTGGGCGCGAGCGAATAAAAGCACGCCAAACTGCGCTGTTCTTTTTCCACAAGATCGGCGCCGGAAAGAATAGCGAGATGCTTGGAGGTTGCCCTGAAGGAAAGCTTTATGTGGCTGGCGATAGCGCCAACATTTGCTTCCTTCTTCTCCTTCAAAAACTTGACAATCTGCAAGCGTCTTTTATTTGCGAGCGCCTTTAGGACTTTTTCGTATTCCTTCATTTCCTTATTCTACCATTCGCACGAATTAGACAATAGAGGGAGTGTGGAAACGACTAACCAACCCGAGAATTCCCTTGAAATTCCGGGGTTCATTGGAGATAAATGATTTGTGACTTATGGTAATATATTCGCAGATATGAAAAACTTTTTCACTGAGTTTGGGTATTTTTTCATAGCCAATTTGCGCGCAAGCTATTTCGGCGTGTTTCTGCTCTTCGTATTTCTTTTGACTGAAATTGTTGCCGTGCCGTTTGTTGGCCGATACGATTTTATCTTTCTCGCGGCAATCGGCTTTCAGATATGCGCGCTTGCGTTTCGTTTTGAGCGGCTGAAAGAATTTTCCGTCATAATCGTTTTCCACGTACTGGCGACGGGAATGGAGTTGTTTAAAACTCATCCCGCGGTCGGCTCATGGATTTACCCGGCCGCCGGAAGCGCGCTTTTTACGATTGGAACCGTGCCTCTGTTTTCCGGCTTTCTATATTCGGCAGTCGGCAACTACATTTCGCGGGCTTTCACTTCTCTAAAGCTTTCATACGAGAACTTTCCGCCGTATTGCCATTTATGGATTCTTGCTCCGCTTATATACTTAAACTTTTTCACTCATCATTTTTTTTACGACATACGGTACTTTTTGTTTGCGTATGCGCTCGTCCTCTTTTTTAGAACAGAAGTTCATTTCCAAGTTTACCAAAAGGTGCGCCGTATGCCGTTTCTCTTGACCGTATTTCTCACCTCCCTATTCGTATGGATTGCCGAAAATATCGGCACTTTTACCCGTGTTTGGCTATATCCGAATCAAGCGGAGTATTGGCATCTTGTCACATTTCACAAAATCGGCTCGTGGTTTCTGCTCCTTATTTTAAGTTTCGCTCTCGTTTCAATTATCTACCGAGACAGGCTGAAAAACGGCTGATTTTGATGAATGCTCAAGGGCTTGCTCGCATTCGTCATAAGAGAAAAAACCGTGGCCGCCACTTTTTTCCTGAGCCCTTTGGGGAGCTACTTGCATATGGAAAGTCGTATCCGCCACGAACACCGAGATAAATTATGAGCGTGGCGCAGAAGGAGCGGCACTCTACAACTCCTCCTTGACTTTTATCTGGACGACTGTACCATATTTCTGGAGAGGATTTCCAATGAAAAATATAAATATAGTGCGGTTGAGAGTTCATCTTATGAATCTGTGCAAAGGGGACATTCCGGTTCCAGCCCGATATCTAACAGAGACCGGGGAAATGTATACCGAAGAGGTGAAGAGGAAGGTCGTGGATGAGGTCTGTCTCGGCGTGAAGACGTTGGAAGATGAAGGTATCGACTGGAAAATCTGCGTAGCTTGCCCTGCATTTGCCACAGGCGCGAAATCACTTAGGACATTGATCAGTGACGTGGGGATTTTCACTTCCCATTTTTGCAGAGAGTTCCAAAAGGCATGCAAGACCACCACAATCCCAGGAGGAGTGTTTATAAGAGAAAATCAGGAGGCCTTGCTTCGTCGAGGAGTCTGGGTGTCTGCTCTTGCCGTAGTGTATTCCTTATCTCTGGATGAGGAAAGGAAAAGGAACGGCCCTTTACTCCCCGCTCCCCGCTCCCCGCTTTGTGGCAGTGGAAAGAGAAAAGGCGAGGTGAACTAATCTGGTGAGCTTGACCCATTCCGAAAAATTTCGGAATGGGTTTTAGTATTTGACTTTGAGTTACGAAACTCGCTTCCGATGGATTTCTTTTAAATTTAGAGCGAGGCGAAGCAAAAATTATGAGGCATATACAGCGTATCTGTTGAATAATTTTTGCAAAGCCGTAGCCGAAATTGAAAAGAAAGACGCGGATATGGAGTTTCGTAATTCAAAGTATTTGAGCGATTCATCCGCGCAGAAGCAATGCCTCTAATACGGGGCGAGCTGAGGACTTCTACGGCGAAATTTAATTAATTTTTATGCAGATACTGACGGTTTTGCGTGTGTTCGTCAAAATGTTTGGCGTAGTACATATTTCCGCTCCTGTCAGATAGATAATATAAATAATCGGTTTTTATGGGCGTGAGCGCCGCTTCTATGGCTTGAAGGCCGGGATTTGTAATGGGGCCTATAGGCAGTCCAGCATATTTGTACGTGTTGTACGGAGAGTCAATTTGCAAATCTCCTTTTGTAAGTTCGTAGGTATTCTTGCCTATTATGTATGGGAACACCGCGTCCACCTGAAGAGGCATCCCGATTTCCAACCTTTTCCATAAGATACCGGCTATTGTGCGCCTGGCAAATAATGACCGCGCCTCTTCTTCCAGGATGGAAGCCATTATGATTATATCTGAAAGCGGTTTTCCTGAACGGATTACCATTTCATTGAGTGGAGCGATTTTTTTACTGAAGTTTAGCTCCATAACTTCAATTATCTCCTCCGGTAGAGCATCTGGCGACAAGAGGTAAGTATCGGGGAAAAGGTAACCCTCCTTTGACAACGCCATCTCAATAAAATTTTTTTCGTTAAAAGCTTGGTTGGCGTTTTTTATTATAGCCGCAATCTGGACAACGCTCGTACCTTCGGGAATTGTAATCTTTAATGGAGGCAAACCATAATCGGCGTAGGCTATTCGATACGCCACACTGAACAGATTTTCCGGCTTACTGAAAAAATAATTGCCGGCTTTTGCTACTGTCTCTCCACCAAGCAAAGCGAAGGTTTTCGTGAACCAAAACGATGACAGAATCAGTTTATTTTCCGCCAAAACCGACGCGATTTCGGTCAGACTGGTTCCTTTCTCAATACGGACGGTTATTTGCTCGGGAAATTCCTTAGGCGCTTGGAAAAAAAATCCGTAAAAGATGACTCCCAGCATTGCCAGAATTATCGCTAAAAATCTGAATTGTGAGAGAGAGACGACTTTTTTTACCGCCTTAAATATCGCGTTAGACAAGATTTTCACCTTTTTATTCACTTCTTTGAAAGTTATCATTTAGTTTTAAGCGCGGGGTCAGCGTGGCAGGTTTGGCGGCGCTTCTGCTTTGCGCGAACCGATTCTCTCCAACGTGGGCGTTTGCACGACCCCTCCGGGCAAATGAAAAATGGTAGCCAGTTCCTCGCTGTTTAGAATAAATCTGGTGCACAAGTAATTTTTAAATGGAGGGTTAAAGAAAGACCGCCTTTTGTATGCTTCCAGAAATCTTTTTTCCAAAGCCGTTCGTCTGATTCTTTTAAAATCTTGCCATGGATAATCAAAGTCGGTAAACGCTCCCAACCTAAACCCGTTTAGGTCTTGCGAATTGTACTGCTTAAAAGACGCTATAAGCCCGTTTATGCGTATCGGTGTCATATTTTCATTTTTTGCTAAATATCCTGCTCGTATGGCCACCTCAAAAGGGAATTTGCTTATACTTCTTTCAAGAGCTTTTATGGTGTCTATCTGCCCAGGAGTTGGATTTGGAAATCCGGACCTTTCTTTTCCAGAGTCGTCAGTAAACTTTGGAGTGGAGTCCGCCCTTATTTTTTCAATCATCTTTTTCGCGTCCAATTTCCAGTCTTCTTTGGGAATCAGCCGCCCGTCTTTCAGTTTTTCTTTTTTATGAGCCTGTATAAGTATTTGTATCCACGAATATTCGCCTTTTCCCAACGAGCCGAGATATTCCACAGCCGCGCTGATAGGGTCAATTTTATACTCCTCTTTCGGGTCCTTATCTAAACCGTAATCAACATAGGTCTTTATTGGCAGCGGGTCTTCCCCCGTAAGCTTAAAGTAAGTTATCCACATAAACCATTTATCAAGGTTATGATGAATAAGAGTCGTGTAGTCCAAAACCTCGTAAATTTCAATGGTCGGATACTGCGCGTATAGCTGAGCTTCCACAAAATTTTTCCAACGCGGTTCCGACATCCATATAAAAAACCGCACTTTTCCTTCTTCGGAAATCATTTCAAGAGAAAACCACGGGCGAATCTTGCCCCCCCAGAAAGTATCTATTTCCGTATTTGAGCCAGTCTGATAAATCTGACTGAAGAAAACCTCCATAGCCGCGGGTGATTTTGTAATTTCCCTCGGCAGTTTTATTTCCAAAAGTACTGAACCCCTTTCAAAAATAGACAGAGACTGCACATAGTTCATCCATAGCCGCCCCCAGATGATAAGCAGAACAATCGGTACCCAAGCCGGCGCCGCAATCCAGATTATGTCCAGAACTCTGTCGTACAAATCAAACCTAATCGCGTCCAAAAACGCATTTACGAACTCCATACCATACTATAATATCGCACAAAAGAAACCTGCACAACATCGCGTTTTGCCATACCTCAAAAAACAACTCCGACTACCGCAGATGGAGTTGTTTTACCTGATTTTCGTCACGTTCCAATGGCGGGTTATCTAGGCAACCATTATGTACTTGCCTTCTTTGTCTTTCTTGAAGTATGTGGGATTTTGTAGGTTGACTACTATCGTATTTTCCTTTACGTATCTCTCTTTCATAACTTTTTCAACTATCTCCTGTTTACTCATAGGTCCGTGCTTTTCAAGAAGCCCTTTTATTACATCCTTTACTACTCCGCTCATATATCCCCATTCCGCCAAAGCATACAAACCGCGGCCTACAAGCACAAATCTCTTGTCTTTTATAAGTTCGTTGTGCGTGGTCGCTACGTGCGCTTTTTTCCCGAACATTTTTTCAATAGACCGCGCGACCTCTCTGAAGTGGATGGGCGAACCGTGCTTTCGTATTACCAAAAAAGCGTAGTCTCGAACGCCCTTTGCCGTTATATTCGGCGACTCTAAAAGTCCCCATTCTCCCAATTTATTTTTTCCGATTTTCTTGGAAATTGATAGCCAGCGTTTTACGACATCCTCATTTTTGTAGTGGTCTTCAAGTTCTTCAACATGGCCAAGAAAAGCCGCGATTATATCCAATTCCGATACGAGGTCCTCGCGATTCAGTCCCTTGTAGAGCTTTCTTAGCGCGCTATGCACTTTTTCGGAAAGTTTTTCATCCACATGCCATCTATGTTTAAAATCATCATCTTCCTTCGCTCTGGAAAAGGCGTCGCCTAACACTAAAAGGAGGTGAATGTGGTTTTGGCCTGATTTGTCTTTTGAGAGAGCGCTCAACACATCTTCTTCGGCGATAATCCCACCTAGCTTGCTAACTATTTCTTTGAGCTCTTCAAATATGCCCTGCTCCTTTTTAAACAAATCGGATTTTCTTATGCCTGAAAGCGCGTAACTTTCTATCTGACGGACTCTTTCTCTGGTAATTCCATATTTTTTACCGATGGCTTCCAGAGTAAGTCTGTCGGGAACGGCGCCCAGTCCAAATCGACCGGATACCACTTCGCGCGCTCTATCGGGTAAGACCGCAAGAAATTTTTTTACAACCTGCTTCGGTTTGTGCTTAAGGGAAATCATAAAAATTGCCACAGGGGCTCTTAGACTTATAATAGTGATTGTTACATTCTATTAGTTTATACAACATAAGTCAAGCCCACGCAAAATAACCCTGTTCCTATGAGTCCAAAGCGGTTTATTAGACATTTGTGCTTGCCTCGCAAATCAGCGTCGCACCGAAAGCTTCGGTGATGCAATAGAGTTTTGTGGAAATAGGATACCCACAATAGAGTCGTCCCCAACCATAGTTGAAAATGTAAAAATCAAAATTAAAAATTACAATGCAAAATTTGAAAATTTTAAAGATGTCATTTTGATTTTTGATTTTTGAATCATAAATCATCCCAATGGTCTTAAATCGTATTTTATTCTCTCATTCTTGCCTCACTTTTTTTAATTTCTTTGAGTTACGAAACTCGCTTCCGATGGATTTCTTTTCAATTTCGTGCGAGGCGAAGCAAAAATTCTGAGGCATATGAGAGAGTTCTGTTGAATAATTTTTGCAAAGACGTAGCCGAAATTGAAAAGAAAGACGCGGATTTGGAGTTTCGTAATTCAAAGTTAATTCACACTTCCTAAATTATTTCCATAGCTAAACAAAAAACCTTTGGTTCCATCCAAAAGTTTTTATACGCATCCCGCGCCTTAAGTCAGACCGCATGTAAGTAAGGTCGTGAATTAGTCGTCAAGCCCTTACTCGCATACGCACTGCTTCTGCCAAATAAGCCATACCTTTTAAAGCGTTCCTACCAATATCAAAGAGAAGCCATCCGCCAATCACCACCGCCGCAACTGACAAAGTCTGCAGGAAATGTCCGGCATTCAAAAAAGCGGACAAGGAAAAACTAATGAGGGCAGACAGCTCGGCCATGCTGGGCATATTTAACATTACATCTTTCACTGACACTGCGGCCGCAATCCATGCGTATAAAGCGAAAAAAAGGGCTGTCTTTACGCATAAAGGTCTGCTTAGAATACGCCACACATAAATAGCGTAAATTCTGGACATCACTTTTCTCTTTAGATTTGCAAAGTCGTAATTCATAGTCAATTAAATTTTTTTAGCATAAAATTGAAGAGTATATACGCCGAAATTCCTTTTTTGCCCTTGAAAGTTTGGTGCGAACCGCCCCCTCGGACATATTCTCCTTTACCGCAATTTCTTCGTTTGAAAGTTCTTCAACCGCATGAAGTCTTAAGATGCTCCTGAATTTTTCAGGCATCGTATCCAACATGGATATGACCCTGTTTCGTTCAATGTCACCTACGATGGAATCCGATGATGGGTCTCGTATTTCATAAGCCATATCGTCAAAGGACACGAACCTCTGCCACCACACTCTTCTCTTTGAGTATGCCGTAAAACAAGTGTGAGTTAAAATTTTGTAAGCCCACGCTTTGAAGTTTTTTTCTGAATTCTCCAAAAATTTAGGAGCGAAGCGATAGATTTTGACAAAGGCATCTTGAACAGCTGTATCGGAAAGCTCCCTGTCTCTCAAAATAGAGACCGCCTTTCTGTTAAAGGCCTTTGCATATCTGTCCACAATCAAACCGAATTTGCCCGGACTTCGCAAAGAAACGGCGAGTAATTCTTCATCTGTAAGCCTTTTTTCAGTCAGCTCATTTTGGGTATCATCTAAATACATGGCTGTGGGATAGAGGGGAAAGTATTTACCTTTCCCCTTCCCATATTATACTCCTCCTATTCGACCTTTTCAATAATTAGAACTTCGTATATAGAGATAATGTTACAAACAAAAACTCCCGCAAAAGCGGGAGTTTTTGGTTTTAGTAGCTACCTCCGCCGCGGTTGTTGAAACCGCCGCGTCGTGGAGGACGCTCCGCCATCGGGCGAGCTTCATTGACGGTCACTTCACGACCTTCAATGTCTTTTCCATTCCACATTTCTATAGCTTTTTCAGCGTCCGCGTCTTCCATTTCAATGAAACCGAAACCGCGAGAACGTCCTGTCATCTTGTCTGTTATGACATTAGATGAGACAACCGTTCCGGCTTGCGCGAAAGCATCGCGTAAACTCTCGGAAGTAGTTGAGTAGGAAAGATTTCCCACATACAATTTTTTAGCCATTTGAGAAGAAATTAGAGAGTTTTTGCGGAAAATATTTCAACAAAAACTCAGAATATAATTATCGTCCGACCTTTCTCAATTGGCTACTATGATAAGGAAAACCTTACTGCTATCACCCACTGAGACCAACGATTTATCTATTATAGCATATATCGCAAAAAATGCAACTCTGAGACTTCTCTCATACAAAATGATACCGAAATGATGAGGCGTTCTCACGCAAAATGAGCCCGAAAGCTCATTTTGGAGCGGATAGTTCATACTGGCGTTTGTATGGACACCCATATGAACGACGACCGCATAGAGAGTA